>NZ_JACJQU010000014.1 GCF_014696825.1 Anabaena sphaerica FACHB-251
TCCTCTGCTCCCCTGCTCCCCTGCTCCCCTGCTCCCCTGCTCCCCTGCTCCCCTGCTCCCCTGCTCCCCTGCTCCTCTGCTCCTCTGCTCCCCTGCTCCCCTGCTCCCCTGTCTCCTGTCACCTTCTTAAAACCCAGCTATAGGATCAGGTTGAGATTTGAGGTAGTTGAGAAAATCGAGTAACTCTTCCTCACTGAGTAAAGAACGCCCTAACTTACCGTAGGTTTTTTTGAGATGTTCTCTACCCTGTTCTTTTGTCCAGCCTAAACGTTCTATCTGCACATCTGTTTGAGCAATAACATCAGATAAATTGACTGGTTCGCTTTTCCTCTTGCTTTTTGCTATCCCTGAGCGCAAGCCAGCGTCTTCCGGAGGAGAATAACTGCGTGGAGTAAAAGGGGTAACATTACTGTTAGTAATTTCTGGGAAGGGCTGAGGTTCAGGTTCTGGACTAGCTACGATTTCCAGGTTGGGTGCTGACGTATCAAATAGTTCTTGTCTGGTAGTAGTTGCAGAAAAACTTTGATCTAAAGCTTGGTTGGAGGTATCGTTTTTAGTGTTGCTGGCCTGTGGCCATTGACTGCTGACAACATCACCAATTTCGGGGACATACTCATTTAAGAGAGTTGCGGTTTTTACGGTTGGGTTCACTGTCACTGGGGAAATGGGTTTTGGGGAAAATGCCTCTGTTTCCCCGGTTGCATTTGTGATTCCCAAAACCATCAACGCTCGATTTCGGGCTTGGTCTTCAGCAATTTCTACAGTATCTGCTCCTGCCATACCAGTGGCGCGGGTGACACCTTCAATTTGCAGGCTAACTCGGACGATATATTTGCCTTGAAAAATCTGTACTAATTCGGAAATAATACTGCCGTTAGGATACAAGCTCTGGAATTGAGCCAACATAATAGTGCTACCCATCTCAATCTGTTTAACTTTATTTGTACTTTGTAGAACTTCCAGGCACTTTTGCGCTATGATTATCAGTCACGATTGTAGCAGCAGCAGATTTTTGCATAATTGACACCAATTCTTAGCTGCCGCTGACTGAATCAGCTTGTTCTTCCTTTCAATGCTATACTAATTACCCAAATCGATATCTAGAAGTATTTTCTGGAAGTGCGCTCTAAATCTACAATAATAAAGATAAGGTTCGCCCTCATTGCTTGTTAAGCTGCTTACCTAATTATTACCGATTCTACAGATGGTAAAATTAGGTTAATCGGCAGTTTCTCCTAGTTAAAACTCAAATTCTCATGGTGTGAAATTACCTGAAATCTAGACAATCAAACACCTGTTACTTGCCTTGTGTATAAGCTTGTGGGTGATATGGAGAGTTCTCCAAACCAAACATCTCAAGAACCCATTGCGTAATTACCAGGTGGAAATCGAGTATCAGGAGTGCTGTATAAGATTGGTTAGGTGAAGAAATTTGAACCCAAGTGAACTCTGAGAGTGTCGTGCAGTGAGAAGTCTGAGCAGTGAGAAGTCCAAGCAGAGCAAGGCTCTGAGATGAACTTCAGCAGCCTTGCCTTCTCTACGAGAGGCTACGCAAACGGGTAATTCGTTGGCATCAAGTGTCTGTAGGCTGTGAGGATATACAGGGAAGAACCAGATTACACGAAAAATGATGTTTTGACCAAAGGTCGGTTCACTGCATGGAATTTTCAATCGCTACACTCCTTGCCAATTTTACTGATGATAAATTGGTAGCTCGGAAGGTTTTGGAAAAAAAACTTGGTTGTGAAGATGAAGATAGTTTAGAAAAACTTTATATTGCTTTGGAGGTGCTGGAAAAAATTGGACTGTTAGTAAAAGAACGTGGTAAGTATCGGCGTGTATCAGAAGAGGGGCTAATTGAAGCCAAACTCCGCTGTTCTAGTAAGGGGTTTTGCTTTGCAATTCAGGATGTGGAAGGCTCGGAGGATATTTATATCCGGGAAAGCCATCTCAGTAATGCCTGGAATGGCGATCGCGTTTTGGTGAGAGTGCTGAAAGAAGGTAGTCGTCGGCGTTCTCCTGAAGGCGAAGTGAAGTTGATTCTGGAGCGTTCTAATCACACATTACTGGCACGGATTAAGCAAGTAGAAGGGGGTTTCCGTGCTGTGCCTTTGGATGATCGTTTGCTGTTTGAATTGAAACTGCTCACCAATGGAATCAAATTAGAAGAAGCTATCGACCACTTGGCTCATGTAGAAGTCCTACGTTATCCCTTAGCTCAGTATCCACCTTTGGGGCGGGTGGTGCAAATTCTGGGTAGTGATGCGGAAGCCGCTGCTGATATAGATTTAGTAACGTGCAAACACGATTTATCTCGAACTTTTTCAGAAAATGTTTTGGATGCAGCAGCAAAATTACCCAAAAAGTTGCTGAAAGCAGATTTGAAAGATCGCGTAGATTTACGCAATTTGTTTACTCTGACAATGGAAGGGGTAAACGGTGACGATAGGGTAATAGAAAATGCTTTTAGCTTAGAGAAAAACCCCAGTGGTCCATGGCGGTTGATTGTTCATGTCACTGATTTATCTCACTATATTCAGGCTGACGAGATATTAGACCGAGAAGCACTCAAGCGGGGGAAATCAGTGTATCTCGGAGACTTAATTTTGCCGATGTTACCTGATGCTTTAGGAGAACGTTGTTCTTTAATACCGAGTAGTGATCGCCTAGCTCTCTCCTTTGTGATCACGATTGATCCCCAGCTGGGAGAAGTTTTGGAATGGGAAATTCAACCCAGTGTGATTAATGTAGATAAGGCTGTCAGCAAAGAGCAAGCCGAAGCAGTCCTCAGTGGTGAATCAACAAAAGCATCTACTGAGAGTGTGGAAACATTGCGTGATTTAGCAACTTTGGCCAAAGCAGCCAAACAAGCTCGGTTATCTCGTGGTAGCTTGCAGTTGAATTTACCACCTAGCCAAAATCCTTATCATGATGAGGGGACTATGGGGGCGGTGGTACTAAATGACTCACCAGTGCGATCGCTCTTAACAGAGTTTGTCTTGATGGTAAATGAACTGATGGCAGATCACCTCAGCGCCTTGGGCGTTCCGGCGATTTGGCGAGTTCAAGGTACACCCGATCCTGAAGATGTTCAGGAAATGCTGAAACTAGCGATTAATTTAGGTGTGGAGTTAACACTCGATCCAGAGTTAGAAATTCAACCCCTAGATTATCAGCACTTAACTGGGGCTTTTGCTGAGTCACCATCTGAGCAAGTTCTTACCTACCTGCTGCAAGATACTCTTAAACCTGCTGTGTACAGCACCACTAAAGGAGCGCACTTTGGTTTAGCTCTGACACAATATATTCACTTTAGTTCACCCTTGCGGCGTTACCCAGACTTACTCATGCAAAGGGTATATCATGCTCTCCTGGAATACGGACGCGATCGCCGCAACACTCGTGTTAAAGAGCGTGTTAACTTGCGCCACTCGTCTTCTCATCTGGAAATTAACTGGAACGTTCTCCCTCCAGAACTACAACAGGAACTGCAAAGCGATTTAACTAGAGTCCTTGTCCAGATTAATGACCGAGAAAAAGAAGTCCAAGAAGCGGAAGCAGATTTGGCCGGACTGCAAAAAGCCCAACTGATGAAACAGCGGCTCGGTCAAGTCTTTCCCGGTGTGATTACAGGTGTTCAATCCTACGGCTTCTTTGTAGAAATCGAAGTCCCAGCCACAGAGTTAGAAATTGGCTCCAAGCTGAGTACACCTTTGCGGGTAGAAGGATTAGTACACGTCAGTTCGCTTAAAGATGATTGGTATGAATATCGTGCTAGACAACAAGCTCTGTTTGGGCGCAAAAATCGCGCTTCCTATCGATTAGGCGATCGCGTAGCTGTGCAAGTCAAGAGTGTCGATTACTACCGTCAGCAAATTGATTTAGTTACTGTTGGCGCTGATGGTATGGTCAAAGGATCAGTAGTCGGCATTGGCAATGAAGATACAACAGATATTTACTTACCCAATCACATCAAATCTTTTGACTTAGATCCATATAGTGAAGATGAGTAAATTTTCTGAGTAAGTAATTGCGTGTCAAATAACAGTAAGCCACTTATTTTAGGCGTATCAGGTGCATCCGGCCTGATTTACGCCATTCGCGCTCTTAAATTTCTTTTAGAAGCTGAGTATAAAATTGAATTGGTTGCCTCTAAATCAACTTACATGGTTTGGCAAGCAGAGCAAAATATCCGAATGCCAGCAGATCCTGAAGCACAAGAGCAATTTTGGCGAACTCAAGCCGGAGTAACCCTATCGGGTCAACTACGCTGTCATCCTTGGAGTGATGTTGGCGCTGGTATCGCTAGTGGTTCCTTTAAAACTTTGGGGATGATGATCATGCCATGTAGCATGAGTACAGTAGCCAAACTGGCAGTGGGTTTGAGTTCAGACTTACTAGAACGGGCAGCAGATGTGCAGATTAAAGAAGGGCGTAAGCTGGTGATTGTCCCCAGAGAAACTCCTTTTAGCTTGATACACCTGCGAAACTTAACAACCTTAGCAGAAACAGGAGTTAGAGTTGTTCCCGCTATTCCCGCTTGGTATCACAATCCCCAAACCATTGAAGATTTAGTTGATTTTGTAGTTGCCCGTGCTTTAGATCAACTAGATATTGACTGCATACCAATTCAACGCTGGCAAGGTCATCTTTAAGGAGGCAGAGGGGCAGAGGGGCAGAGGGGCAGGGAGAAAAGAGTTATTTAATTTTGACTTTTGACTTTTGACTTTTGACTTGATTTTGCCCAATGCCCAATGCCCAATGACAACTGATAACTAACAACTTATAAAAATGGCTGGAATTCGTTTAATTTTGTTGGTGGTGGTGCTGGGAGGACTAATACTTTTATTAGTCCAAAATTTTTCTCCTGCCCTCCCTCTAGTATTTTTGGGGATGCGGACTCAACCATTACCACTATCTTTATGGATTTTATTTAGCATTGCCGCTGGTGGTTTGACATCTTTTGTAATCGCCAGCTTGTTTAAATTTACTAATTATTTTACTCAACAGGCATCCTCATCCAAATCAACGACAACTGCACCGCGTGTCAAGACGAATCCCAAGAAAGAAACTATACCACCTCCCAGCAATCCACGCAGACCAGTTGCTGACACCGATTACACTACCAGTAACGAATTTGATGATTGGGAAACAGATGCTAATCAAGGTGATGATTGGGATGTTGAAGAACCACAACAGACACCAAGCCCGAAAACCTACCCAAATCAGCAAGCACCTAAAAATGTTTCTCAGTCTGATTCAGTTTACTCCTACAGTTCCCAAGAACCCAAAAATACTGGTGTGGGGAAAACTGAATCGATTTACGATGCAGATTACCGAGTAATTATCCCTCCTTATCAACCCCCAACTACTAATCCAACTACTACTCAAAGTGATGATGATTGGGATTTTTTTGAAGACGAGGATTTTGCGGATGACAATGAACGTCCTCGTCGGTAAGCTTCTGGCACAAAAGTTGTTGATTCAGCCTACAATCTACCCCCTAGTCTCTTTTGTGGGCCACACTCCTCTCGTGACTCTCGTGACTCCTGCTTAATTTGACCCGTCATCGCCGCTTCCTGCAAAGCCATGAAGGCGTTAAAATCCTCACAGTCATATCGGGTAGTTAACAGTTCTCTGAGTTGGTTTTCTGCTTCCACAGTTAAATAGCCAGTCGTTAAAGCTGTTTGTACAATGTCTCGAATTCGAGTCATAGCTGATACATTATGCATATCACATTAATTGATGAAGGCTCACTCAGTTGAGAAAAGCTGGTTTGTAAAAGGTGAAAAATTTGGTAATTGTTTACACGTGGACAATAAAAGCGAATTGATGATTGTTTGCTGACAGTCAACTTGGGAAGCAAGATACTGTGTTACTCATAGCATCACAATGGGCAATTCACCTTTTTATATTGACAGCATTTATTTCCTTAAAGTTTCAAACAAGTTATATGAAATTTCTGTTAAGGATAAGCATACCTAAGTAGTAAATGAAAATGCACCTAACAAATGTTATTAAATTCGTTATAACTTTACAGTTAATTTATGCGGATTTTACGGAAGAACCGTTAGTATATCGCTAACCTAACTGTAAATAAATCGTTAATAATAATGTCTGTAGCAGATTCCCAACCACCAGAAGAAGAATTTATAGAAGCTCAAAAAAATTGGGACTTAGAAAAATTGTATGTGGATTTAGGTTCTGCAAAGAGGAAAGCCTTAACACCTGTAGAAAAGAAATTGCTTAGAGGTTTGCTTTGCGGTTGCAGTCCTGCGGAAATAGCCAAGAGAGTTTATCAAAGTCGCAATAGTGGTACTGTCAGAGTCTATCTGTCTAATGGATTATATAAATATATAGAAGATATGCTGAGTAACCAATTGGGATATTCAGTTAAGGTAAAGAACTGGAGTCATGTGACTCATTTATTAGAAAAAGCAGGGTATAAAAAAAATTGGTTTGCAGTGAAACAAATAACCACGTTAATTAAAAATATCAGAGAACAAGAACCTAATGTACTCAAAGTTGAATCCACGAAAATTCAAGATTGGGGTGAAGCGGTTGATGTCAGTGGCTTCTGTGGACGGATGACAGAACTAACCACCGTCTCAGAATGGATTGTGCAGCAGCACTGTCGGTTAGTTGTAGTTTTGGGGATGGGTGGAATTGGTAAAACTGCTTTTTCTATTAAGTTAGCACAGGAGATTCAAGTTCAGTTTGAATGTGTGATTTGGCGATCGCTGCATCTATGCCCTACGATAGATGCGATGTTAACCGATATTATGCAGACATTATCACCAACGTTACAAATAGAGCAGGCAGCAACTTTAAATACCAAAATTTCTCAATTGATACATAGTTTACGCCAGATGCGCTGTCTTTTGGTATTAGATAATGTTGACTCAATTTTATGCAGCGGTGATGCTAATCTCGCAACCACCAGTAAACCTGATCTGCTGTCACAGACTCAGTATCGTCCAGGTTATGAAGGTTACGGTGAGTTAATCAGAAGGTTAGGAGATTCTCAACATCAAAGCTGCTTATTAATCACTAGTCGGGAAAAACCACCAGAAATTGCAGCCAGTGAAGGAGAAAAACTCCCTGTCCGGTCTTTAAAATTGACTGGTTTAAGCAAAACAGAAAGCTTGGTTATCCTTGAAGCTAAAGGATTACTGATACCAGACTATACAGATAATGGCGTATTCATAGACTGGTATGGTGGTAATCCGTTGTTTCTAAAATTAGTTGCTACCACAATTCAAAATTTATTCGGTGGCAGTATTTATCAGTTTCTCAAACAGGGTACTATCGTATTTGGTGATATCCGCAGAATTCTAGACCAGCAATTTAATCACTTGTCTGAGTTAGAAAAGTATATTATGTATTGGCTAGTATTAAATCCAGATTGTACTTCTGTGCTGACTTTAACAAGCCTGATGATACCGGGATGGTCGCCGAGATTAAGACAAAGATTAATTTTGGAAACTTTAGAATTACTCCAGAGACGCTCATTCCTTGATATGCAAGCAGCTAATTTATTCCCCAGCGCAGTCTGGAGGGAATATATAATTGAACGCGTCAGAGAAAAAGATTTTCAATCTTCCACTGAAACCGAGACTAGCTTATTGATGCGTGATCCGATTTTAGAGGCACAATTAAAAAACTATGTGAAAAAAAGTCAATACGACAACCAAATTTAGAGTAAAGTCAGCATTTGGTAATTAGAAAATTTCAGAAGCAATGAGTAACTTATTAAGAGGAGTCAACCTGTATTTAATTGGCATGATGGGTGTTGGTAAAAGCACAGTTGGTCGGTTAATAGCACAGGAATTGGGTTATGGATTTGTAGATACTGATGATGTAATAGTTAAAGCCGCTGGCAAATCTATCAATGACATATTTACTCATGAAGGTGAAGCGGCGTTCCGGCAGTTGGAAAGTGATGTTTTAGCTCAAGTTTGTGCTTATACCAAATTGACTATTGCTACGGGTGGGGGTATTGTCCTGCGACAAGAAAACTGGGGTTATCTACATCACGGGTTAATAGTGTGGCTTGATGTACCAGTGAAAGTCTTGTTAAAGCGGTTAGCAGAAGATGAAACAAGACCACTTTTACAAGATCCCGATCCTGAAGCTAAATTGCTATCGCTCCTCGAACAACGTCAACCACTTTACTCCCAAGCCGACTTACATATTACCATCACTGAGGAGCAAACACCAGCAGAAATCGTTACACGCATCCTAGCAGCAATACCCAGCGTTCTCAAAACTCAAGTTTCCCCTCAAGTTTCCCCACACCAAAATTGATCTGAGGAAATTTTGTGATAGTAAGTTGCTTTCATGTTTTGATCATGTAAAAACCTTGTATCCAAAATTGACAGATTCTCAAAATGATCAACGATACCGAGTATATCAGGCAAACTGAAGCCAATCGCGTCGAAATCCTCAGCGAAGCACTACCTTACATTCAACAATTCGCAGGTCGCACCGTTGTTGTCAAATACGGGGGTGCGGCCATGAAAGATAGCACCCTCAAAGATAAAGTCATCCGTGATATTGTATTTTTATCTTGCGTTGGCTTGCGACCAATTTTAGTACATGGTGGTGGACCAGAAATTAACAGTTGGTTAGGCAAACTAGGAATTGAAGCACAATTTAAGAATGGTTTGCGCGTCACCGATGCACCTACAATGGATGTAGTAGAAATGGTATTAGTCGGTCGAGTCAATAAAGAAATTGTCTCCCTGATTAACCAAGCCGGTGGTATGGCTGTGGGACTTTGCGGTAAAGATGGTCACTTAATCACTGCCCGTCCCCAAGGTGATGAAGGTATCGGCTTTGTTGGGGAAGTCAGTAATGTCAACATCAAGATTTTAGAAACTCTCTCTAGTAATGGCTATATTCCCGTAGTTTCTAGCGTTGCGGCTGATGATAACGGACAAGCTTACAATATTAATGCTGATACTGTAGCGGGGGAAATAGCAGCTGCTTTGGGGGCGGAAAAGTTGATTTTACTGACCGATACAAGGGGGATTTTAAAAGATTATAAAGATCCATCTACCTTGATTCCTAAAGTGGATATTCCTGAAGCTCGTCAATTGATTAACGATGGTGTAGTGAGTGGGGGTATGATTCCTAAAGTAACTTGTTGTGTGCGATCGCTCGCTCAAGGAGTTAAAGCCGCACACATCATTGATGGCCGCATCCCTCACGCCCTTCTGTTAGAAATCTTTACAGATGTAGGGATTGGCACAATGATTCTTGGTTCTCAGTTTAAATGATAAATTAGTGATTAGTGATTGGGGACTGGGGACTGGGTAAGAAGATTTTAGATTTTAGCTTGGAGTTAATTAAATACAATCCTAAATCCAAAATTTAATCCCTATTCCCTATTCCCTATTCCCTGACCAATAACTAATGATCAATGACTAATGACTAATGACTACAGAAAGTTTAGAACTTGCTAAATCTCGTTACCAAGCTGGAAAAGCAGCTTTTGAAAATGGACAATATCGGGACTCTGTGGAAAATTTAGAAAAAGCCAGCGCCTTATTAGCTCGAAATACACGCTTTGGAGGTGAAGTAGATATTTGGCTGGTGAATGCTTATGAAGCTGCTGGACGTTCAGAAGATGCGATCGCACTTTGTCAACAACTCTCCCGTCATCCCCACTACGAAACTAGGCTACAAGCAAAGAGGTTAGTTTATATTTTAAAAGCACCCAAACTCAAAAGACCAAAGGAGTGGATGACCGAAATTCCCGATTTAGCAGCTATTTCTGATAATGAATCCAAAATAATCGTCACTACTAAGCCCAAAAAATCTACCCTAAAGCAGAAGTCGGTGGAACCTGAATATGTTGATCTTAGCCAAGTCAATACAAAAGATAATCGTTTTATCTGGGTAGCATTAACTGCTGTTGCTTTAACAATTTCCTATTTAGTCTGGTTAAGTTTGTGAACAGCTAATGATAAGTTCAATGTTGTGGAGAATAAAATCTATGAATATATCTAATTCACGCTTACAAAAAATTGCATTATGCTTGATTAGACCATGGAATTTTATCTTCACTAAAATCGGCATAGTAAACAAACAAAAACCTATTTTTTTGCTGGTGGTAATATCTGCGTCTTTAATGTTATCTGGTTGTGTTCAATATGACTTAGGTATTAACTTTAATAATGCTAATAATGGTGAATTAGTACAGTATATTAAATTATCCGAAAAATTAACCAGTTTTAGCGGTGATTATGTTTATGAATGGTTAAATAGTTTAGAACGTCGCGCACGTAAATTAGAAGGTTCAGCAAACCGCATTTCTCCAGAAGAAATTATTGTCAAAATTCCTTTTAGTAATGGCAAGGAATTACAAGAAAAGTTTAGCGGATTCTTCAACTACCGCACTGCTCAAAAACCTGAGAACGTTGCTGATGATGCAAAATTGCCAAGTATTGCTTCCAACTTATTCGTAGAGAATAACAACTTCTTACTTTTATCCAGAAATCATTTAGTTTATGATTTAGATTTGCGTTCCCTTTCTGTGCTTACCAGCAAAGGAAACGTTTTATCAGGTACTGGTTCAATTGTCAATTTAGATTTTAGCTTGCAGACACCTTGGGGAGTTAAGAATATTCAACAAACCGAAGATGCTATCCAACCAGAAAAAAATGGTAAACAACTGATATGGAAACTCAACCCAGGTGAGTTAAATCATATAGAAGTAGTTTTTTGGCTTCCTAATTTATTGGGTATTGGTGCTTTGATAATTATTCTGTTTGTTTGGGGTGGTTATTATCTGAGATATACATTGTTAGAATCTGGATTAAAGGATTTGCAAAGTTAAAGGATTTTATTGTCAGAATCAGGATAACCAGGATTTATAGGATGTACAGGATGAAATTGGAAAATCTCTCTGAAAACCTCTTACCTTTGTGTCCTTCGTGTTCTTCGTGGTTCGTTCTTTGGCGACTTGTGCGTAACCAACCATCATCAAATCGCATCCTGTAAATCCTGTAATCCTGCAAATCCTGATTCTGACAACCTATAAATAAATCTATGATTATACAAACTCACCCAACTCAAAAAACACCAACTGTCACTTGGGAAGCCCTTCCCGCTGATTTTATTTTACCTGACGACCCAGTGGAAAATATTCAACAACCGCCTCTAGCTGCTGCACTAACTGATGCTTTAGGTGCAGCAGGACGCATTCTCCCACAAATGCTGATTGGCTCTAATTTTGGGCTTGTAGCCACCTTAAACAAAAAAATTATTGTTAAAGCTCCCGACTGGTTTTATGTGCCACAGGTGCATCCTGTAGCTGCTGATGTGGTACGTCGCAGTTATACTCCCAACCTCGAAGGTGAACCAGTGGCTGTGGTAATGGAATTTCTCTCAGATACAGAAGGTGGAGAATTATCAGTGCGTTCCACACCGCCCTATGGAAAGTTGTATTTTTACGAACATATTCTTCAAGTTCCCACTTATGTCACCTATGACCCCTACGAACCCAGTTTAGAAGTACGCTGTTTGCAAAATGGAGAATATACCAAACAACAAGCAGACGCTAATGGACGTTTTTGGATTCCTGAATTAGAGTTATTTTTAGGAATTTGCACTGGTGAAAGATTGTGTCAAACCATGAATTGGTTGCGGTGGTGGGATAGTGACGGAAATTTGCTGCTGTGGAGTAGTGAACAAGCAGAACAGGAACATCAACGGGCTGAATTATTAGCAGCTAAGTTACGAGAACTAGGGATTGATCCTAATAATATCTCATGAAATTACGACACGGGCATCTTGTCCGCTACAAAAAATTAAGGTGATAAACGTTCTATCTTCCAACTTCCATCATCCGCACAAGTATAAAGCAACCTGTCATGTAAACGGCTAGAACGTCCCTGCCAAAACTCAATCTCCTGGGGAATTACGCGAAAACCGCCCCAATGAGGTGGTCTAGGAACTTCCTGATTTTCATATTTACGCTGGAAATCCTGTAATTGTGCTTCCAAAACTTCCCTACCAGCAATTACCTCACTTTGATTAGAAGCCCATGCACCTAAACGACTATTATGAGGGCGTACTTCAAAATAGCCATCCGACTCATCTTTTGAAATCTTCTCTACAGTCCCCACAATTCTCACTTGGCGTTCTAGTTCAGCCCACCAAAAAACCAAAGCCGCATGGGGATTTGCAGCTATTTCTTGTCCTTTGTGACTGTTGTAATTAGTAAATAAAACAAAACCTCGTTCATCAAAATCTTTCAGTAGTACCATTCTCGCTGAGGGTTTGCCATCTGGTGTAGATGTGGCCAGAGTCATGGCGTTAGGTTCAGGTAATTGTGCTGCTAGAGCCTGATCAAACCAGAATTTAAATTGTATAAAAGGATTAGGGTCTATTTCCTTTTCACTCAAATCTTGCAAAGTGTAGTCTTTGCGAAGGTCAGCTATGTTTTTATCCATCGTTTTTATTTCCTTATCATTAGATAAGCTTATACACGTATTGGGGAAAAATATTTATGATTATTAACAGAAGTAATACTAACCCAAGTTGCTACTGAGGGATAGAAGTCAGGAGTTTATTAATTTTGACTTTTGACTTTTGACTTAATTTGCCTCCTGCCTAAACATTACATCAGATGCGCCGTTCAGCCTCTCTACAAAGTCTGCTAATTTATGGTCTGAGTGGCCCGATTATCGCTCTCAATGTCTGGCTACTGTCCGTCCTGTTTCGTTATTTCCAGCATCCAATTACTATCTTGAGTATTGCGGCAATTCTGGCGTTTTTACTCAATTACCCGGTCAAGTTATTTGAGAGAGCGCGGATTACTCGTACTCAGTCAGTCATCATAGTGTTACTTATCACTTTAACTTTGTTGATTATTTTGGGTGTTACTCTTGTACCGATGGTAATTGACCAGACAATCCAGCTTTTAAATAATATTCCTGATTGGTTGGCCTCCAGTCAAGACAACCTGGGAAAGTTGCAGGTGTTGGCGCGTCAAAAACGTATACAAGTTGACCTGAGCTTAGTAACCAGTCAAATCAATGCTGGTGTGCAGAACTTGTTGCAACAGATAGCTTCTGGTGCAGTGGGATTTGCGGGAATCCTGTTGTCAGCATTACTGAACATAGTTTTAGTAGTTGTACTGGCTTTTTATATGCTGTTATATGGCGATCGCGTGTGGTATGGTCTAATTAATCTACTCCCATCTCATTTCGGCATCCCCTTCAGCAAGTCTTTGCAATTAAATTTCCAGAACTTTTTCCTAAGCCAATTGTTGCTGGGACTGTTTATGGTGGTAGCTCTCACTCCCATTTTCTTGTTTCTGAGGGTACCATTTGCCCTATTATTTGCCATTATTATTGGTATTTCTGAACTAATTCCTTTTGTTGGGGCAACTTTAGGGATAGGCTTGGTAACGTTGTTAGTTTTCTTACAGACTTGGTGGTTAGCATTTCCAGTAGCAATGATGGCAATTATCATGCAACAAATCAAAGATAATATCTTAGCTCCCAAGTTACTTGGTAACTTTATTGGACTGAATCCGCTGTGGATTTTTGTAGCGATTTTGATGGGATTTGAGATTGCTGGTTTGTTGGGAACACTGGTTGCTGTGCCAATTGCTGGTACTATCAAAGGCACTTTCGATGCTATTAAAAACAGCAAGCATGGAAATTCTGTATATAGCTATACAGTTGTTAATGATTCAAAATTTAGTGAAGATGAATAGGTGACAGGGAGCAGGGAAGAGGGGGCAGGGAAGAGGGGGCAGGGAAGAGGGGGCAGGGGGAGAAGAACAACTGACAATTGACAATTGACAACTGACAAACTAATGGATGCCCAGAAGCTATTAGAAACAATTAAAAACCTGATTGACCAAGCCCAAAAGGGGGAAATAGACCCTTGGGATGTGCAGGTAATTGAGGTGATTGACCGCTACTTAGAACTAATGGCACCAGAAGCAACAGCTAGAGGTTATGAAGCTGACTTGTCTCAATCTGGACAGGCTTTTTTATCAGCATCCATGCTTGTACTATTTAAAGCTAATACCTTAGTACAATTGTCAACAGTAGATAATATCATAGATAATGTGTCTGATGATTCAATGCTGGAGGATGCAGATGGGGAATTATATCCCATCCAGCGTTTGCAACTAGAGCGACAGTTGCGCCGCCGTCCAGCAGCAATGCCACCACCAAAGCGTCGTGTGACTCTGCAAGAGTTAATTGAACAATTGCAGATTATGGCTAACCAGCTAAAACGGGTAGAGAAAGCCACCAAACCTCACCGTCCTAAGCGTCAGCCTAGTATGCAAACGATGCGGGAGGCATTAGAATTAGCTCACCAAGAAAATTTAACAGAAGTGGCTTTAGAACTAGAACAGGTTTTGCATCTTTCTGCAAGGGAGCTAAATTTAGAGGAACAATGTTTGAATCTAGAACAATTGGTACAGCTGTGGACTAAGACAAAGGAAGCAGATAAGAATGGATCTGAGCATGAATCAAAAAATGGCAGCTTAGTGAGCGTTTTTTGGGCATTACTGCTGCTGTCTGCACAATCCAAGGTAGAGCTATTTCAAGAAGAATTTTACCAGGAAATAAAAATCCGTTTACCTACTTCAGCCAACAGATGCAACCCAATCAACTAAATTTTTGCGTCAGCAAAACCCAGAATCCTAGTAAATTGAAAAGATAACTGACTGATGATTAAGTATCATTTGATAAAAGTAAACTGGCTTGTGGCTGAGGAATAAAATTTTATGAAAGCGATGATTCTCGCAGCGGGTAAGGGGACTCGTGTACGTCCCATTACTTATACCATTCCCAAACCGATGATTCCCATCCTGCAAAAGCCAGTGATGGAGTTTTTATTGGAGTTGTTACGCCAACATGGATTTGACGAGATTATGGTCAATGTTAGCCATTTGGCGGAGGAAATCGAAAATTATTTCCGTGATGGTCAAAGGTTTGGCGTGCAGATTGGTTATTCTTTTGAAGGGAAAATTGATGATGACGGTAAACTTGTAGGAGAAGCGATTGGTTCAGCTGGGGGGATGCGGCGTATCCAAGACTTCTCACCATTTTTTGATGATACGTTTGTGGTATTGTGCGGTGATGCTTTGATTGATTTGGATTTAACTGAGGCGGTAAAGTGGCATAAGTCTAAAGGGGCAATTGCTACCATTATTACCAAATCTGTTCCCAAGGAAGAAGTTTCTAGCTATGGTGTGGTTGTCACAGATGAAGACAATCGGATCAAAGCTTTCCAGGAAAAACCTTCAACAGAGGAAGCACTCAGCACCAATATCAATACGGGTATTTACATTTTTGAGCCAGAGGTGTTTGAATATATTCCCTCTGAGGTTGAGTATGACATTGGTAGCCAGTTGTTTCCTAAACTGGTGGAAATCAATGCGCCTTTTTATGCCATTCCGATGGATTTTGAATGGGTAGATATTGGAAAAGTGCCGGATTATTGGCGGGCTATTCGTGGTGTGCTGCTAGGGGAAATTAAAAATGTGCAAATTCCTGGTAATGAAGTTGCTCCTGGTATTTACACTGGCTTAAATGTAGCAGTGAATTGGGACAAAGTGGATATTACTGGTCCGGTTTACATTGGTGGTATGACCAGGATTGAAGACGGGGCGAAAATTGTCGGTCCGGCGATGATTGGACCTAATTGCTGGATTTGTAATGGTGCAACTGTGGACAATAGTGTAATTTTTGAATGGTCACGCTTAGGTCCGGGAGTGCGATTGGTAGATAAGCTGGTATTTGGACGTTATTGTGTTGATAAGACAGGAGCCGCGATTGATGTTCAAGCGGCGGCTTTGGACTGGCTGATTACAGATGCTCGTCAAACCCCACCTTCGGAAATTCCTTTGGAACACCAAGCGATCGCTGAATTGTTGGGGGCAAATATCAATTAGAGGCAGGGAGTAGGGAGCAGGGAATAAGGGGAATGATCTATAACTTCTTCCCAGTCCCCAATCCCCAGTCTTAACTATTCAAGTAAGTATATCTTTGGAGACTTTGCTCATAAGTTTGTAGCAGTCTTTGAGATTCGGCTAGGGTAATGCGGTTTTCTTCTAAGGCTTGTTCACAGCGTTGACGGATGTTTTCTACCATGTCCTCAGAGTCGTATTGTACGTAACTAACTACCTCACTCATGGTATCACCCTTCACAACGTGTTCAATTTGGTAGCCTTTGGGTGTGAGTTGGATGTGAACGGCGTTGGTGTCACCAAAAAGGTTATGTAAGTTACCCATAATTTCTTGGTAAGCTCCATTTAGGAACATCCCCAGATAATAGGGTTCATTAGGTTTGAATTTATGTAATTCTAAAACTGATTTGACATCACGCAAGTCAATAAAGCGGTCAATTTTACCATCACTATCACAGGTGAGGTCTGCTAAAATTCCCCGTTGTGTGGGTTCTTCATCTAACTTATGTATGGGCATGATAGGGAATAGTTGATCAATTGCCCAACAATCTGGTGCTGATTGAAACACAGACAGATTGATGTAGTAGATGGAAGCCATGATTTTTTCCAGGTCTTCCAATTCATCGGGTACGTATTCCTGCTGTCTGGTAATCTCCAGAATTTTTTGACAACAAGCCCAGTAGAGACGCTCGGCTTTAGCGCGTTCTTTGAGGCGTAAAATTCCTAAATTAAAGCGGCTGATGGCTTCTTCTTTAAATTGAGCCGCGTCGTGATAAAACTCTTGATAGTTCTCTTTGTTGATAGATTGATAGGTTTCCCATAGATAATTAATAATGGGTGATTCTCCCTCTTGTGGTGGGTCTGGGAGATCGAGGGGGACACCACTGGTACTAAGAACGTCAAAAATGAGAACTGACTGATGGGATGCGATCGCTCTGCCACTTTCGCTAATCAGTGTAGGTACGGGTATTTGTCGCTCACTACAGGTATCTTTTAACTCTGCTACAATATCGTTGGCATAGTTTTGCATATTGTAGTTTTTGGAGGCGTAGAAGTTGGTTTGGGAGCCGTCATAATCTACACCTAAGCCACCACCAACATCCAGATATTTCATGTCCGCTCCCAGCATCGCTAACTCTACATAGATGCGGCTCGCTTCTTGAATGGCATCTTTAATGACATTGATGGCGGAGATTTGTGAACCGATATGGAAGTGTAACAACTGCAAGGCATCGAGTAAATTAGCTTCTCGTAACTTGTCCACTGCTTCCATAATTTCGGGGATGGTTAACCCAAATTTAGCGCGATCGCCTGTTGATGTTCCCCAACGTCCCATGCCTTGGGTGCTTAATTTGGCTCTTACTCCTAAAATGGGCTTAATTCCCAATTGCAGGTTAGCAGCAATTACCAAATCGACTTCTTCAATTTGTTCTATGACGATAATTGGTGTTTGTCCGAGTCTTTGGGATAACATTGCCGTTTCAATGTATTCTCGGTCTTTGTAGCCGTTGCAAACTAACAACGCTCCTGGTGTATCCAATAAAGCCAGAGCTATCATTAATTCTGGCTTAGAACCGGCTTCTAGACCAAATTGATGAGGTTTGCCAAAACGCACCAAATCTTCAATTAAGTGCCTCTCCTGGTTGCATTTGACAGGAAATACACCTCGATAAACACCGGGATAGTTATAACGAGCGATCGCTTTCGCAAAACAAGCGTTTAATCGCTCAATCCGATCTTCTAAAATATCGGAAAAGCGAATTAACATGGGAAGTCCCAAATTTCGCTGTTTTAAGGCGTTGACTAATTCAAATAAGTCTAGAGAACCCCCGCGATCGCCTTTGGGGGAAACTGTCACATGACCAGCAGCATTAATGGAAAAATAAGGTCTTCCCCAACCTTCAATGCGGTACAGGTCTTCACTATCCTCAATTTTCCAAGTCCGAGGTAAATCTCCTGACGTGGTGCTAGGTGGTAGCAGTTTCTTGTGCTTTTGGCTTTTTAATTCTGACTTATGCCCATTAGTAGGCATTTTCACAATCTCATCGGTAGTTGACTCGACACCCATTTCTTCCTGACCTCTGTGTTTCACCCACGAACTAACAATTTAGCAAATTAGTTTAGTAACAGATATGCACCCAGCAAGATTTTTTCTTGGTTAAGAATGAGTTAAGGATTTACTGGGGACTGGGTAATAGTTCCAATTACCCATTACCAATTATGAATACCTCGTAAATTCCTGTCTTTCCTGAGTTAGAAATTTCTGGAACTACTAGACAAAAGACATACCTACAACTGACAATTAACGCAGAAAATTTTTTATGCTTTTGGAGACAGATTTGGAACGCACATTTTTAGCAATCAAGCCTGATGGAGTCCAGCGCGGGTTGGTAGGTGAAATTATCCGTCGCTTTGAAACTAAAGGCTTTACCCTTGTTGCCTTGAAGTTTATGAAAGTCAGCAAAGAATTGGCTGAACAACATTATGATGTTCACCGGGAAAGACCTTTTTTTGCTGGGTTAGTTGAATTTATCACTTCTGGTCCAGTAGTGGCTATGGTCTGGGAAGGTGAAGGTGTTGTAGCATCTGCGAGAAAAATTATTGGTGCAACCAATCCTTTAACATCAGAACCAGGCACAATTCGCGGTGATTTTGGCATTAGCATTGGTCGTAACTTGATCCACGGTTCTGATGCTATAGAAACAGCGCAACGAGAAATTGCTCTGTGGTTTAAGGATGATGAATTAGTTAGCTGGCAACCTCATTTAACTCCTTGGTTGAAAGAGTAACTGGAGACTGGGGACTGGGGACTGGGGACTGGGGACTGGGGACTGGAAGCAACAGGTAGAATGTTAATTTCCCCATCACCTCATCACCCAGTTCCTTATTTTGTGATTTCGGATTTTTCGGATTTTTCGGATTTTTCGGATTTTTCGGTTTCTTCTGTTTTTAGTTCTAGTTCTGTACGTTTGGAAAAGCCCCAGGTTAAGATGATGGCGATCGCACTAACCATGAGCCATTGGGGTGGGACTAAATCTTCGTTGATGACTCTTAATAGCAAGCGTAAACCCACAAAAGCTACAGTGATATAACCTGCGTCTTCTAAATTTGCATATTCATCTAACCAGCGAATAAATAACCCGGCCATAAATCTCAGGGTGACGATACCGATGGTAGTGCCGGTAATTACCAACCATGTTTCCTGAGAAACGGCGATCGCTGTGGTGACGCTATCTAAGGAAAAGGCTAAATCTGTAAAGGCTATGACAGGTATAGCTTGCCACAGAGAATTAAACCGGGGTCCGTGATGGTGGTTGTCTTCGTCTTCTTGTGATGCAAAGTGTTGGAATACTAGCCACAATAGGTAAGCAGCGCCCAATAGTTCAAATTGCCAGAATTTTTGTACCCAGGTGGCTGTCAG
Organism: Anabaena sphaerica FACHB-251; assembly: GCF_014696825.1. Taxonomy (NCBI): domain Bacteria; kingdom Bacillati; phylum Cyanobacteriota; class Cyanophyceae; order Nostocales; family Nostocaceae; genus Anabaena; species Anabaena sphaerica. Next base: position 19,368 of record NZ_JACJQU010000014.1, read on the forward strand.
CAGTAGGGTAATTCGTAGCACATAGGCAAAGACTAAACCAATGTTTAGTGCCTGATTTTCTAGTTTTTTGTCTTCTAGTCCTTGGGCGATCGCAGCGAGGGCGATCGCGTTATCCGCTGATAGCACAGCCTCTAAAAATACTAAGATTAATAAGACTATAGAGGCTTCTATGCTGAAATGAAAGTTTAGGTAGTTAAAAATTTGGTCTAGCATTCCAATTTCTCAGACAGGGAAAATTTTAAATTAACAGGGACGGGGATTCTTATTATAGAAAATGCAATAAATTTCTACTTTTATCCAGTTTAACGCGGTTCTGGTAGATTTTGATGGTGTTGTCATTTAGGTTTTTGGAAAAAATTGGTATAAAACAAGACTGTCATTACTATGAAATTAGTCATGCCAACTAACTTGACAAAGTATATTAAAAAGCTGTTATTTGTATAATATTGAAAAAATTTGAAATAAAAGCTTGGTCCTATGTCTGATACATCAAACCCACCTTATGAGTACATTGAAGGTGGGGACTTCCGCAAATTGTTAAAACAACTTTTCCAACAACCTATTTGCTAACTCAAGTAAATCAATATCACAAACATGAAGACGACGAACTAAAATATCTCTGACAGCAGATGTTTTTTCATCTTCTCTAGAAATCCTCAAACATTCTTCCAAATCTACTGCTAAATCAAACAGGGGCTGATCTTTTAAATTCTGCCTGATTTTCACCGCTACATCATCATTACTAACCAAAAATTCTTTAATAGAATCTAATAAGGAATCACCTAATATTGCATCATTATCCCACGTTTCTAGCCAATCTCCATCTGCATCTTCAACATAAAGATGAACATAATTTACCCCATATTCTAACCAATCTTGTTGCATTCTGCGGGCTGCTGCTAAAATTTCAGCAAATTCATCTACTTGAGTAATGCTGTTCATTTCTTTTTGGTTAAGCATAAATGCTGTCGTAAGCAGGTAACGATGTAGGCAAGGACTCAGGTGTTCAATATCGAAAATTTGAGTTCAGGAAAAGTTGATATACTTTCCTTGGGGAAGATGATCACTGTTATACAGCGCCACATTTACTAACTGGTTGATAAAATCATTCTCACCGGGGTTGTAACTTAAGAACAATCCTCTTTCTATTTCCCACATTTGCAGTGCATTTTGCCACTTTTCATATTTTTGGCCATGAAATTCTTTGCTAACACTGGTAATTTGAATACAAAGTGGTTTCTGTTGATGATTACTGATGATTAAATCTGTTGCCATAGAAAGGTCGGCAATATAACGCTGCCAAAAACTACCTTCACGACGAACAACATCTTGAGCTATTAATTTAATAATATCATCATCAAACTGATTAAACTCGCCTGCCATCATTTTTTTCTTCCAAATATAAAATTTGGCATCTGTTGAGTTTATCCACTTAGGAAATAAATAACCATACCAATACCTTTCATTGGCCGTCATTTGCTCAAATTTTGCTTGTCGTGCTGCTTGGGAAGGTAATGATTGAATTATCAACCAAATTGTAGAGTCTGTAATTACCTCTAAGAGAAAGCCAAGGACAAATGGTTTAGCAGTCAGGGAACCAGGGCGAGTATATTTTACCCAACGATTGATCTCATTTAATCTTTTCGCTAACTGAGGATCTATCGTTGAGGCTTTTTCGGTTAATGACTTTAGTTTATCCTTTATCTCTTTTGCTTGCAAACTACGCCCTACTTTTCAGTAACTAACGATTTTGTTAAAAACTTATACCTTTTAACAGGAGTATATGAATCATGGTTTAGTGTTAAAATTTGGGTTTAAAAAGAAATTTCATTGACAATTTATCCCAAATGTTGTATTTGCCAAAGTTTGAGGATTCGACAACCCTGGTTGTTACCCAGTTAGTTGGTGCAAAATACCTATTAACTCAGTAATACACTGTTATCTTACCGTTTGACAAGGTACAAAATGTACAGTTTTTGATTTCCTCAATCACACTTAATATTTTTTCAGCTTTAATCTGTCCTAAGCTGCTCATTCTTGCTTACTTGCGATTGGTGTAAACTGAGTAACTTGGATATCTACTCCCAGCTTAACGAAAATCTAAACACTGTTTGTCAAAAGTTTGTTAACAATAGTTTTCAGTCACCATATCGTTTACATACATCACCATGTCTCAACCGACTATAGAATCCATCCTACAGGAAAACCGTCTATTTCATCCTCAAAGTAATTTTTCCCAACAGGCTAATATTAAAAGTCTGGAAGAATATCAGCGGATCTACGATAGAGCTAAGGCTGATCCACAGGCATTTTGGGCAGAATTAGCCGAAACTGAGTTACATTGGTTCCAAAAATGGGACAATGTGCTAGATTGGCAACCTCCTTTTGCGAAGTGGTTTGTCAATGGCAAGATTAATATTTCTTACAACTGCCTTGACAGACATCTAACTACTTGGCGTAAAAATAAGGCAGCGTTGATCTGGGAAGGTGAACCAGGAGATTCACGGACGCTAACTTATGCCCAATTGCATCGAGAAGTTTGTCAGTTTGCTAATGTCCTCAAGCAGTTGGGTGTGAAAAAAGGCGATCGCGTGGGAATATATATGCCGATGATTCCCGAAGCTGCCATTGCCATGTTAGCCTGTGCGAGAATAGGCGCACCTCACAGCGTTGTTTTTGGTGGTTTTAGTGCTGAAGCTTTGCGCGATCGCTTGAACGATGCAGAAGCTAAATTAGTAGTCACCGCAGATGGTGGTTGGCGTAAAGATGCGATCGTACCTCTGAAAGAACAGGTAGATAAAGCTTTAGCTGATAACGCCGTACCCAGTATAACAGATGTGCTAGTTGTCAAACGCACAGGTCAAAAAACCCAGATGGAACCAGGACGAGACCACTGGTGGCACGATTTACAAAAAGGTGTTTCCGCAGATTGTCCTGCTGAACCAATGGACAGCGAAGATATGCTATTTGTCCTTTATACTTCCGGTAGTACCGGCAAACCAAAGGGCGTTGTGCATACTACAGGCGGTTATAACCTATACACCCATCTTACCACCAAATGGATTTTCGACCTCCAGGACACAGATGTATATTGGTGTACTGCTGATGTAGGTTGGATTACTGGACATAGCTATATTGTTTATGGTCCCCTTTCCAACGGTGCAACCACTGTCATGTATGAAGGTGCGCCTCGTACTTCTAATCCTGGTTGTTTCTGGGATGTGATTGAAAAATACGGCGTAACAATTTTTTATACTGCTCCCACTGCCATCCGCGCTTTTATTAAAATGGGTGAACATTTACCCAATGCCCGGAATCTTTCTTCTTTGCGTTTACTGGGAACTGTCGGTGAACCTATCAACCCTGAAGCTTGGATGTGGTATCACAAAATCATTGGTGGTGAACGCTGTCCAATTGTGGATACTTGGTGGCAAACTGAAACAGGTGGGATTATGATCACACCTTTACCTGGTGCAATTCCCACTAAACCCGGTTCTGCAACTCTGCCTTTTCCTGGCATTATTGCAGATATCGTAGATTTAGACGGTAACACAGTTCCAGAAAATGAAGGTGGTTATTTAGCGGTACGTCATCCTTGGCCGGGAATGATGCGGACTGTCTACGGTGATCCTGATCGTTTCCGTCGGACTTATTGGGAACATATTCCGCCCAAAGATGGTAAATATACGTACTTCGCTGGTGATGGTGCGAGAAAGGATGAAGACGGCTATTTCTGGGTGATGGGGCGTGTGGATGATGTGCTGAATGTCTCTGGACACCGCTTGGGAACAATGGAAGTAGAATCTGCGTTGGTGTCTCATCCGGCGGTGGCTGAGGCTGCGGTGGTGGGTAAACCTGATGAGTTGAAGGGTGAGGAAGTTGTAGCTTTTGTGACTTTAGAGGGGACTTATCAACCGAGTGAGGAGTTGAGTAAGGAACTGAAGAAGCACGTTGTTCAAGAAATTGGTGCGATCGCTCGTCCTGGTGAAATCAGGTTTACTGATGCTCTGCCAAAAACGCGATCGGGTAAAATTATGCGTCGTTTGTTGCGGAATTTAGCTGCTGGTCAAGAGGTGTCGGGGGATACTTCGACTTTGGAAGACCGCAGTGTTTTGGATAAGTTGCGGGAAGGTGCATAAACAATTCAAAATTCAAAATTCAGAATTCAAAATGTTTTGAATTAAGAATTTATGGGGTAAGTAATGTTGCTTACCCTATTTTATTTCGCGCAAAGGCGCTAAGGAGCAAAGATGCAAAGTGTTTTTTGTATTTTGACATCTTAATTTTAAAGTACAAATCAATATCATTTCTTTTAAAAGCTAATACCTAGTAGTTTTCCTTCTTCTCCCTCATCTGTAAGTCTTAATCTGATAAAAGAATCAAAATCAAAATCAAGTGCAAAATCTGAGCGTGGAACTCTATCTGAGTTTAAAGTACATATATATTGAAATCCACATCTTATGGACTCTCTATCAGCTAGTTCTAAAGCCTGAGCTACTTGTCTATCATCTACACCATCAAAAATTGTACTGTCATGAATTAATATGCGGGGTGAAGGATCACGTTCTGACCAAATTTGTGCCAGCATTAAGTCATAACAGAATATTTTCATTTTATCTATACCTTCACTACCATCACTTCTAATATCTACTCTAAATGTAAAACCATTGTTTTCTACATTAATAATTAATGTTCCAGGAAAGCGATACAGAAATCTAGAATTAGTGCTGAATAAATTAATAGCACGTTCAGCTTGCTCGTTACGTTCTTCGCGGTCACGACGTGCGCGTTGTAACAAATGTTCTCTTTCAATTTTTAAGGTACTCTTTTCTTCTTCAAATTGTTTTAATTCTGCAATACGTTTATTAATTTCATTGAGATTAGCTAGATTATCAAGATAAATTTCTTGTAGCCTTGTATATTCTTCTAAAGCTCCATGTGTTCTTAGAACGTCCAATAATTCAGCGCGCTGATTAGTTTTTTCTCTAATATAACTTTCTGTAACAGTTATTTCTCTTCTAAGACGTTTTATTTCAATTGCTAAAAATTCTCTACGATTCTCTATTAGCTGACGATGAAATCCTTCTACTTCTTCCAGCCTTCTAGTCACTAAACCTGGTAATTCAATACCAGCCTTTTGATATATATTAATAACATCTTCTGGACTTGGTTCATTTTCTGTATCAAGACTGGATTGATAAAATTCAAGTAGTTTCTGATCTGTAATTTTTTTATTTGTTGCTGCATGAATTTCTGAAGTTAATCTGTTAACAGTTATTTCTAGTTCATTGTATTGTGGTTCTACTTTAAAAGTATTAAGAGCTTCTTTTCTTTCGCGTAGTTGTTCCTCTACCTGAACTTTTAAAGCTTCAAGTTCTCCCAAAGAACCAAAAACACTAATTGAAACTCCGGGTTCTGTATCTTTTTTAAGTTTTTTAATATCTGTTATTAGTTTCTGTCTATCTTTTAAAAGCTGTAACTCTCTTAAATATTCCCAATTAAGACCAAGTAGAAAAGCATTATTAATTTGTGTATTCCACCCAGGTTGCTTGGGAAAATACTCAAATGGTTGAGAAAAAGCATCTCTGTTAGGACGTATAAAGTAAGAAATTAAACTTCGGAAAGTAGGAGTATATTTTTTATTTTCATCATCAATGGGTAATCCGAATGTTAAATTGCCTAAAACAACTTTCCATTCATCTATACTGAGAACTTTTCTACCTTCTTCTTCTTTTGGTTGTATAGGCCAGTTAGTAGTATCACCCTCAATTACTACCTCAGACTTATCATCAGTATTTCTTGTAACGATAACAATTTTATTTGCTAATGTAATTTCTAAACTAAAAGCCCAACCACGAAGAGTTCTAGAACCCAGTCCTCTCGCTTTTTCAATGTTACCGCCAAGGCAAAAATGAATAATTTCAATTAGAGTAGATTTACCTAGTCCATTACGTGAATCTCTGATCCCAGATTCTGCTGTACGGTCTGCTAAAACTACATTTAAGCCTGGTCTAAAGTTAACTGTTTTGAATGATGGCTGATTACACCTAACAGCATGAATCATCGGTGACACCTCCGAAGTAATCCCATTTCCATCTCAATTGCTCCTATAGTGTATAGGAGATCAAGAGTTAAAACAAAACGCTCAAATGTAGCCACTTCTGGCATAGTATGACAAACACTCCAAAGTGATGAAACTGTTCTAGGGTGGTACAATTGTTCTAGTATTTTAGCACCTATTCCCAACAAAGAATAACTAGTAGAAATATGTTTTGTGGGCAAAATCATTGGGGAATGATAACTAGAAGCAGTATTTGTTGAATTTGTCATCGCTCAAATACCTCACATTTCCAAAAAAGATAAGTAATAAGAGCAAGACCTGCTGATATTAGTTTGATGTCTGTACTATTACCACTTGAGAATTTACATAGTGCATCAAATAAAGCATCTCCAGAAATGCCTTTTGATATTAATCTATCGTATTCTTGGATAAACACCGCTTTCAATCTTTCTGGAAAACTAGAATCACGACTTGCATAAATGTTAACTAGACTATGAACTTCCCATACTTGAGACATTCCCATATTTAGTGGTAGAAGAACATGATTAGTAAATCTATTTTTTGCAATTTTTTCTGTTGGATTTGTAAGTGCAAAGTTAGTTTCTGGAGGTGCGGGATTTGCCTGAAAAGTAATCATAGCCTTGATAACTATGTCTAATTCATAAAATGTGATACTTGTCATTGCATTAGCAAGTAAATCTGGCTCTATTAGCGAATTTGGTAAAGCATTTAGCTCATTTGTGTATTCATCAATTCTAGTTTTTACTTCTTTTATCTGCTTTTTTAATTTTATTTTCGGTTTGCTTTCTTCTGTAAGACGCAAATCATCTTCTAATTCTTTCAGTAAACTATAATCCTCTTTTAGATGTTCTTCTAAATCTTTTTTCCGCTGCTGATGCGAATCCACAATTTACTCTCCTTTCAATCGCATCATCAAGGCTTGCACAGCTTGTTTTAAATTTATTCCTGTTCCCAGTTCTAGTTCACCTTCATAGTCCAAAATGAAAGGAATAAGAGGTATGGCAACCTTTAATCTGTGCTTAAAATCTAATTCAGGATAATTTATAATTTCCACTAAAGCTGATTCGCTAGTTGGTAAAGCAGTACCTTCTTGTTGCAATTTAGTTATATTTTGCTGTATCCCTTGTAAAATATTTTGCATTTCTCCTTCTGTGACTTGGTTAGTTTCTATTGCGTCTAAAACAGTAGAAATCATAACCATTTGAGATTGATCTAACTGCTCAGTGAGGGTTGCAATTATTTTCTGTTCACCAGCTTCATAACGAGCTAGTAGTCCTTGACGCAAGTGATTAATGTTTTCATAGATAGCCTTCTGACCAGCATATAATCTATCCAATCTAGTATTCATTTGTTGTAACTCAATAGCTACATTCTGCATTTGTACAGATGATTCACCAGTTATCTGCGATCGCAATTCATCATATTCTTTCTGATAACGATTAGCAGATTCCCTCAATTGGTCAATTTCTCGTCTGTACCTAGCCTTACGACGTGGTTCATCTTCGTATCGCAAAGTATCTTCATACTCTTTGAGCAAGTCTTGGTCTTGTCTAATGTTATCTTCTAAGTGTTGGAGTCTTAAATCGAAGTTGGAGGACATTGCTATCTAAATTTATTACTTGCTTAGAATTAAGTATTAGTATATTAGCGTAATAATGTAGCAATTTAAACAAAAAATAAGTAAAAATTTATTACAACTACAAATTTATAAAAGCTGTTTATAACGTTACAATTCCCCACACAACCTCTGAGTGCAACTCTCTCAAACAAAAAAAATTACTTATATACAATAAAATATAAATACAACCTTGGTTATGCCTATGACTTCCCTCACAGTATTGACATTACCAGACCACACCCAGCTACCAGACTCCGATGGTACATTTGTGAAAAATCTGCAAGAACATCCCCAAAGTATATTAATTACAGACTCAATTAAACCTATTCTCGAAAAACTGCATCCTGACGGACAATATTGTATAGGTCAAGATTCTGGGATATATTGGCGTTTAACAGATCCACCAGAAAAAGGTGCAGAAGCACCAGATTGGTTTTATGTACCCAATGTACCACCAACTTTAAACGGTAAAATCCGCCGTTCTTATGTGTTATGGAAAGAATATATTGCACCTTTAATAGTAATTGAATTTGTCTCTGGTGACGGTGCAGAAGAACGAGATAAAACACCACCATCTCAAGGAAATGAAGGTAAAGTTGGTAAATTTTGGGTTTATGAACAAGCTATCCGTGTTCCTTATTATGCCATTTATGAAGTAGCAAAAGCACAAGTCGAAGTTTATCATTTAGTGGATAATAATTATCAATTAATGACACCCAATGAACAGGGACATTATCCCATTAAACCTTTAGGAGTCGAGTTGGGAATTTGGCAAGGTTTATATCAAAATGCTGATTTACCTTGGTTGCGTTGGTGGGATGAAGCAGGGAATTTATTGTTAACAGGTGAAGAACGTGCAGCAGTTGAAAAACAAAAGCGGGAAAAACTTGTGGAAAAATTACGCTCCCTTTCTCCTGAACAACTTCATGCTTTAGGAATTGATCTGGAAATGCTAGAATAAATACTAATTTTTCAAAAATTTGTCAGAATCATAATATCCTGATTCAGACAATCATTATTAAAATGTCCCTTTAAATGCTGCATAACTAAGGGTAATAATAATTGGTAAAATGATAGAAATAGCAATGATCAATCCTGTTTTACCAAAGCGAATTTCTTGACCATCCGCTTTAAAAAGAGCAATTACAGCAGCAGTGGCCATAAAAATCCAAAGAAATCCAAAGACGATAAAGATGGTAAATGTTGAGTTATTCATACATTATATATTTTATTTGTGGTGTACTAATATTTTAATTTGTCTGAATCAGGATGTCCAGGATTTTAGGATTTACAGGATGTTGTTTGAAAGTCTCATGTTTTGAATTTTGATTGTCCATCTTTATCTGTGTTTATCTGCGTTTATCTGCGTTCAATTATTCTAGTATTACTGTTAAATTACTTTTTTTAAACGAACCACAGAGACACAGAGGACACAGAGAAAAATATCAGTTATTAAAATGATGTAATGATGTACTGATCTTGTAATTTGTCAGAATCAGGATGTCCAGGATGATAGGATTAACAGGATGTTGCTGAATGATTGTTTGTGAGGATGTTGGGTATTTTCAGGATGTTTTTTGATAATTTTATTTAAATGATTATAAACCATCTAAAAATTACCATCCTGTTCATCCTAAAATCCTGGATATCCTGATTCTGACAAATACAACCTTCATCACCAACAAACAATCTAAAAATTACCATCCTGTAAATCTTTAAATCCCGGACATCCTGATTCAGATAATACCTTTGACAGATGAATAGGTATAGACTCAGCATCTAAAATATCAAAGCCCGATTGATACCAAAAGTATGAATTCCAACTTTCATATTTGGACGCTGACACCTACAGATGTCTACAAGACACTAACAACAACTCCCCAAGGTATCAGCGAGGCAGAAGCTAATTTAAGATTAAAACAATTTGGTTATAATGAACTTCCCGAACCACAAACACGCCCTTTAATACTCCGTTTCACTGACCAATTAACCCATTTTATGGCGTTGCTGTTGTGGGTAGCGGGAATATTAGCTTTTATTTCCCAAACGCCGGAATTAGGTTGGGCAATTTGGGCAGTAATTTGGATTAATGCTATTTTTAGTTTTTGGCAGGAATATCAAGCCGAAAAAGCTTTATCAGCTTTAAAAAAAATCTTACCTTCCCAAGCCAAAGTTTATCGTGATGGAAAATTATCTGTAATTGCTGCCCGTGAATTAGTTAGCGGCGATGTCATGCAGTTGGAAGAAGGTGATAAAATCTCCGCTGATGCGAGACTTATTGAAAGTCAATCTTTATATGTAGATGCTTCCGTACTCACAGGGGAATCTTTGCCCGTTCCCCGTATTAGCGAACCTGTCACCGCCGCAAATATCCATGCTTCTGAAGCCAGTAATTTAGTATTTGCAGGTTCTACTGTAGCTGCTGGTCGAGGACTGGCGGTAGTATATGCCACAGGCACGCATACAGAATTTGGTCAAGTAGCCCATCTTACAGCCCATGTGCAGCGGGAAGCCAGCACTTTAGAAGTGCAGATTTCTAGGGTGGTTCACATCATTACTATCATTGCGTTGAGTATGGGGGTGGTGATATTTTTATTAACTAAGTTGCTGGTGGGAATGCAACTGAAGGAAAGTTTCATTTTTGCCATTGGGATTATTGTGGCATTTGTCCCCGAAGGTTTACTACCTACTGTGAGTTTAGCCTTAGCAATTGGTGTTAGGCGCATGGCCAGAAAAAATGCTTTGGTGCGGCGTTTGTCTGCGGTGGAAACTCTGAGTGCAACCACTGTTATTTGCACTGACAAAACCGGGACTTTGACGAAAAATGAAATGACTGTCCGCCAATTGTGGATTCCTAATACTAATATTAATGTGACTGGGGTGGGTTATGAGCCGAAGGGGGAAGTGGAAATTACCTCTAGTGAAAATCAGTCTCAGGTGCGGTTAATGTTGGCTGGTGCGGCGCTTTGTTCTAATGCGCGGTTAAATCATCCGGCTAATTCTCATCAATGGCAAGCTGTGGGTGATCCTACGGAAGCGGCGTTATTGGTGGCTGCTATTAAGGCGGGGTTGAAGTTGGAGGAGTTGCAACAGCAAGCATCAAGAGTTCGGGAAATTCCTTTTGATTCTCACCGAAGGATGATGACGGTTTTGTTAGCAGGTAATTTAGGGTTAGATGATGTTGAAAATTCCCAATATTTGATTTTTACTAAGGGTGCGCCTTTAGATGTGTTGCAGCATTCGCGGTATTTATGGCATTCGGGGGAAAAGCTGGAATTAACGGAAACTCAGCGCGAGGAAGTTGTGACGGCTAATGATCAATTGGCTAGTCAAGGTTATCGTGTTTTAGGGGTGGCTACAAGGCAAGGTGGGGGGGAATTAAATCAGCTAGATAATAATTTGTTAGAACAGGATTTGACTTTTTTGGGTTTGGTGGCGATGATTGATCCACCACGTCCAGAAGTTGCGGATGCCATTTCTCTTTGTCATCGTGCCGGCATTCAAGTTACTATGATTACAGGTGATTATGGGTTAACAGCCGCTGCGATCGCCCAACGTATTGGTTTAGCAAACGGTAAACCCAGAATTATCACCGGAGAACAATTAGGACACCTTTCTGATACGCAATTACGGCAAATCATCCACAAGCACAAAACCGGGTTAGTATTTGCCAGGGTGATGCCAGAACAGAAACTCAGGTTAGTTGAAGCCTATAAAACCCTTGGTCATATCGTCGCTGTCACTGGTGATGGTGTTAACGATGCCCCCGCTTTACGCGCTGCCAATATCGGCATTGCAATGGGAATTAGCGGTACAGATGTTGCCCGTGAAGCTGCGGATATTGTTCTCATAGATGATAACTTTGCCACTATCGTGTCTGCAATTGAACAGGGTAGGGCGGTGTATCAAAACATCCGCAAATTCATGACTTATATTCTCTCCTCCAACATGGCCGAGTTTCTACCTTTCCTAGCAATGGTGTTTTTGAAAATACCCCCAGCACTGGTAATTTTGCAAATTTTAGCTATTGACTTAGGTACAGATATGTTACCTGCATTGGCATTAGGGGCAGAAAAACCGGAAACTGGTTCAATGGAGTTACCACCCCGAAAAAAATCCCAAGCACTGTTAGATTTACCTTTATTGCTGCGTGCTTACTGCTTTTTAGGACTGCTGGAAGGTTTAGCTGGTATGGCAGGATTTTTCTTTGTTTGGTGGACAAATGGTTATAACCTTCCACAATTACAAGCACTTAGTCCTAGTATTTTATCACACTCAGCTAATGCGGCGACAATGGCGATTTATCACCAAGCAACGACAATGACTTTAGCCGTTATTGTAGCTTGTCAAGATGGTAACGTTTTTGCTTGTCGTTCGGAACGGTTTTCAATTTTGCGTTTGGGATTTTTTACTAACCGTTTAATTTGGGCAGGAATTGCGGTGGAATGGTTATTAATTCTCTCTATTATCTATTCTCCTACTCTGCAAAAAATCTTCTCGACAGCAGCTTTAAAACCATCTTATTTATTGATGTTATTGTTTTGTCCACCGTTAATTTTAATAGCTGACGAATTAAGAAAGCGAATTATTGGCAGAGTCAACCCTCAAACGGAAATTCCCTCTTTATAATATTTTGTCATACTCATATTTATTTCTAATATAATCATCCATGCTGAAACTTGAAGATATATGTCAAGATGATAGTGGTAAATGAAGTATCATATTATCCAACGAAGCTGAGTTTTGTTTTAGTGATCAAGATAATCCTCCCAGCGAAGAAACCCTTCAGCTGGCAAAAGATATCATTAGCAAATTAGAGGATGTTTTAAAAGTTTTGAATGTATAAATCAACCCCTCTCCAAACCTCTCCCCGACGCGGGGAGAGGCTTTGAAACCCCCATTCCCTCGTAGGGAAGGGGGGAAGGGGGGTTAGGTTACTGAAGATTATTGGTTTCATCTAATACTTTTCAAACAACCTCTTAGATGAACTTGTAGCTAGGTCTCTCAATTACATAGATATTTGGGTTGACAGAATCGACCTAATATCGGTCGAAAATATGAGCTTTACGCGATCTTGATGATAACTGGTAATAAAGAAGTTAAACTGGAATTTAACTTCCCACAAGATGAAATGTCTGAATGGTGGGTATTGTTTAATATTCTCCACTACAATGAAAAGCTAAGTTACTGGACTGTGTCCTTTGGTCGTAATCAAACTTAATTTAACCAATACCAATGAATAAAACCAAATTCTTTTATTCTTTCTTTTCCGGATATGAACCACGCGCTAAAACCACTACCAATAGTAGCGAATGGGAATCTCACGTTTTACCTCATAGTCCCATTGAAGAGTTAGCACCAAATATTTGGCACGTTACAGGAATTTTTCCTAATGAACCTGTTGCACCAAGGGAAATGATCATTTATAAATTACCAGATTCTAGCTTATTGATTCATAGTGCTATTTGTTTAGATGAACCCACAATACAACAACTAGAATCTTTAGGTGATCCCAAAATTATGATTATCCCTAACCCTATTCATAGACTCGATGCTAAAGTTTATAAACAACGTTATCCTGATTTAATCGTCGTTACCCCCGCAGTCGTTAAACCCTATGCAGAACAAATAGTTAATGTAGAGGAAATAGCAGAACAATTTCTTCCCCAATACGGTATTACCTGTCATCAACCAGCAGGAATAAACCCCCAAGAATTAGCTTATGAATTACCCCTACCTACAGGTAAAGCCTTAATTTTCACAGATATTCTCTTTAATCTCACAGATGAATATTTAACCAAATACGTCCCCAAAAATAAATATATACTTTCCTGGTTAGGTGCAGCAGGTTTTTTTGGGATTACTTTTTTAGGTAAAAGCTTTTTTATGAATGATAGAAAAGCCTATCGTCAATGGTTGGAAAAGTTAGCTGATACCGTTCAACCATTACAAATAATTTCCGTTGCACATGGTGAACCCATCACTAATAATTGCCAGCAAAAATTACGAGAAGCTGCTGCACGGTTATTGTAAACTATTTATTTTCATTTTAAATCCTTGCGTAGCAAGGATTCAAGTTTTCTAAATACCTTCTCCCCTATTCAGTCTTTCTTCATGCTTAGTAATTACCCAAAGTGCATGAATACTTCCAGGAAGCCAACCGAGAAGGGTGAGCAAAATGTTAATGATCAAAGTTGGACTAACACCAACTGTAAGAAATACACCTACCGGGGGTAAGAATAAACCAAGCAGCAAACGAGTTAATTTCATGGAATAGTTGCTATTTTTTCAAATGTACTGACATTGATTCTGGAAACCAAATCTAACAATTAAATCCATCTTAGGATTTATCTGACGACTATCATCATATTAAGATTCGGTCGTAATATTAGTATTGCTTTGTAATTCCAGATTCCTTTCAGCAAAGTATTTACTGATGAATGTATTAGCCAAAGATAGGACTACGGGAGCGAGAATAAAAGCGATAATTCCCTGAACTCTAAACCCAGGAACTAAAACTGATGCTAACCAAAAACAGATGCCATTGACGACTAAAGAAAATCCACCTAACGTCACAAATGTCAATGGTAAAGATAGGGTAGCGATAATTGGTTTAACTCCACTATTAATTAAACCAATAGCTAAAGCCACAATTAAAGCTGCGGGAAAATTGGCGATATCAACACCTGGAAAAATGATATCAACAATTAACAAGCTTAATGCTGTAGCGAGTGCGGTTAAGAATGTCGCCAACATTATTTTTACCTCTGTAACTTATATGTATATCTTTAAATAAAATTGCAGTTTTCACCTCTATTGATAGATAGGATTGTCAGTATATCAAAAGGGGGATATTCTAAAATACAGAGTCACTGAACAGCAATATACCCGACTTTTTGAAGAAGTAAGGGATCTAAAACCCTGAATTTTTACCATCAACAGGACTTATGCAACTGGCATATTAGTAGGGTGCGTCAGATGTGAAAAATCTGTTTATTGAAAGGTTTGATGCAGTCTGAAGCACCCGACGAGAGATGTTTGATGTGGCACTTGCGTAAGTCTTAATCAAATAGGATTCCTATAGTAAAGGGAGGATTTATATAAAAATTGTTCTTGGTGAGTTTCCAAAACACAATGAGATAAGGGATAAGTTACACAGGTAACGACATAACCAGCTTCTATTTCCTGGGGACGGAGAAATTTTTGCTCACTTTGATCAATTTCACCGCTGATGAGTTTAGCGACACAAGCTGAACATTCCCCTTGTTTACAACCTGATGGTAAACGCATACCCGCTTCTTCTGCTATGTCAATTATATATTGATCATCTGGTATGGGAATTGTCCGATCTAATCCTAATTTTTCGTTAATGAATCTAACTTGATAAACTGTCATATCAATTGTGGATTTTTTTATTGAGGTGAAGATATGATTTTTTCACGCAGAGACGCAGGGAGAATTAAAGAAAAACTTTCTTTGTGTCTACCCTGCAGGATCTCCTGACGGAGATTGCATCTT
This sequence comes from Anabaena sphaerica FACHB-251, assembly GCF_014696825.1. Taxonomy (NCBI): domain Bacteria; kingdom Bacillati; phylum Cyanobacteriota; class Cyanophyceae; order Nostocales; family Nostocaceae; genus Anabaena; species Anabaena sphaerica. The sequence goes on from NZ_JACJQU010000014.1 coordinate 34,586, forward strand.
TGCGTGATATTTTCTTCTACTGTTTGACTGCTTTCATTGATAAACCAATGCGTTTTAATTTTTCATTGATTTCTAAGACTTGAACTTTTACAACTTGTCCAACTTTGACGATTTTATTGGGATCATCCACAAATCTATCTGCTAGTTGGGATATATGTACTAATCCATCTTGATGTACACCGATATCAACAAATGCCCCAAAATTAGCAACGTTGGTAACTATTCCTTCTAGTTCCATTCCTACGCTTAAATCTCTAATTTCTTTTATTCCCTCTTTGAATGTCGCATACTTAAATTCTGCACGGGGATCTCTTCCTGGTTTTTCTAGTTCGCTGAGAATGTCGCGCAGTGTTGGTTCTCCGATGGTGTCGGTGACGTATTTTCTTAAGTTTGTCTTTTTCAGTCTTTCGGCTATTTGTGTGACTTGATTTAATGGTACTTGTAAATCAGTCGCTATCGATTGTACAAGTGAGTAACTTTCTGGATGGACTGCGGTGTTATCTAAGGGGTTTTCTCCATCTCGAATTCTTAAAAAACCTGCTGCTTGTTCAAAGGCTTTGGGTCCTAATTTTGCTACTTTTAACAATTGTTTACGATTTTTGAAAGCACCGTTTTGGTTGCGATAGGCGATAATGTTGTTAGCGACTGTGGGCGTTATCCCTGAAACAAAGGTCAGCAATTCTTTGGAAGCGGTGTTTAAATCTACTCCGACATAATTAACGCAACTTTCTACGGTTTCATCAAGTTTCTTTTTCAGCAATTTTTGATCAACGTCGTGTTGATATTGTCCGACTCCAATTGATTTGGGATCGATTTTTACTAATTCCGCTAATGGGTCTTGTAATCTTCTACCAATACTAATTGCACCTCTGACAGTAACATCTAATTCAGGAAACTCTTCTAGTGCCACTTTGCTGGCTGAATATATGGAAGCACCAGATTCATTTACCATGACTTTAACTGGTTTACGTTCGCAATTTGCTAATACTTCTGCGACAAATTCATCTGTTTCACGGGATGCTGTTCCGTTCCCAATGGCTATTAATTCAATTTTGTATTTTTCGATTAAGTTTTTGATGGTTTGCGCTGCTTTTTTCCGTTGTTCGGCTGCTTGGTGCGGAAATACGGCTTGATATTCTAAGAATTGACCCGTTTGATCCAAAACGGCAACTTTACACCCAGTCCTAAAACCTGGATCTAGGGCTAAGGTTGGTTTCATTCCTGCGGGTGCGGATAGCAATAATTCCCGCAAGTTTGTTTCAAAGGTTTTGATAGATTCGATGTCAGAATATGTTTTTTTCTCAGAAATTACTTCACCGATCAGAGAGATTTTCATTAAGCGGTTAAAAGCATCTTTTAACATCGGTTGATAAAAATCTCGAATTGTTCTAACTTTGGTTTTAATTTCTTGGGATTCTAAGTATGATAGAACAAAATCTTCATCAAAAGCAATTTCAAAGTTTAAGATTTTCTCAGCTTCACCCCGACACAAAGCCAGCATATTATGGGGGGCGATGTTTTTAACTTTGATTTGATAGTTACGGTACATTTCAAATTTGGTTGTACCTTCGGGATGTTCATCTTTAATACGGGAAATAAACACACCTTCTGCTAACAAATAATCCCGTAAATAGGCGCGTAATTCTGCTTTTTCGGCAACTTCTTCGGCTAAGATATCTGATGCGCCTTTTAATGCTTCTTCGGCAGTTTTTACACCTTTTTCTTCAGAAACATACTTTGCGGCTTCTATTGCTAATTCCGCTGATACACCATTTTTAACATTTAATGATTTAATAAATGCTGCTAAAGGTTCTAGTCCTTTCTCTCTAGCGATAGTGGCACGAGTGCGACGTTTTGGTTTATATGGTAGGTATAAATCCTCAAGTTCTGTTTTTTGCAGACAAGAGGCGATTTTCTGTTGTAGTTCGTCTGTGAGTTTATCTTGTTGGGCGATCGCATTTAAAATCACCTGCTTCCTTTCTTCTAATTCTGTTAAGTATGTATGCCTATCAGCTAAGTCCCGCAACTGCACTTCATTCATCTCGTTCGTGCGTTCTTTGCGGTAACGTGCAATAAAGGGAATTGTCGCACCCTCAGCTAAGAGTTCCAGCGCGTTTTGCACCTGATGGGGTTTAAGTTCTAGTTCAGTTGCTAGTAGTTGAGGAATGTTCAACATTAGGTGTTTCAGTTAAAAATGCTACTCAAAAAGGTAATATGCTAGATCAGTATGCTAGTACAAGCCCGGAAACTCAGATAATTTACCAAATAATTACCTCATCTGAACCGATTCATATCCTAAGTTTAAACAAAGTATTGTGAGGAAAACATACTTAAGTGTATAATCAATTCTTATTTCCAATATAGGTTGAAACTATAGCTTTCAACCATTAGGCTGTTAGTTCAGGATTTAGTAAAATGCCTTTGTTTTTTCTGATTCCATTATTTACTGGTTTCATAACTGGTTATTTTTTGAACAAGAAAAATGATGAGATTGCTTATATTGCAGGTGTATTTACAGCTGTCACGCTGATTCTGAGCCTCATTTTAGCACCTTGGCAAATTCAGTTGGGTTTGTTAGTTTTTGTACTTTTCGGTAGTAACAAACTGTTGCGGAAAATTTATTAAAAGAACAGAATTCAGGAGTCAGGAGTAATTACAGCAGAAGGCAGGAGGCAGGAATAAAACTGGCTTGGTGTCTGCTTTTAAACTTAAATGCTGTACCTCATTGATCTGCAATCTGCTATAACCCTCTTCTGTCACTCTCCCAAAACACTTGCCATTTCTGAATTCTGGAACAGTTGTGTGGAAAGCGATCGCTCAGTTATTTCGGAATATAATTTCCACAAGGCGAACAGATGACGAAATTGTGGACACAGACACTTCAAACGATTGATATTACCTCTCTTTGAGATTTTTTATTAGTAGGAAAATCCGGAAAGTGACAGAAGAGGGATAATTATGAATTAATTGCTCCTCTAACTAAAATCACTGTACTTTCAATACCGGAAGCGATATTTTCGGGAATATTACCTTGAATTGCTTGTTGTAATAAACCCTCACGAGAAGCACCCAAAACTACAACATCATAACCTTCTGTTTTCACTAAATTAATTACGCCTTCGCAAACAGAATCAGCTTGTATAGGTTCAGCCACAACGGTACTGTGTAAGTTGCGACGACGCATTAACTGACGTGTAGATTCTTCTAAGAATTGCATATTTGGCTTTAATTCTGATGGTTTAAATACTTGAGTGAGGCGAATTTCGGTATCATTTCCCAATGTCACTAAAGCAGGTAGTAATTTAATGGCCATGGGTGCATTTGGTCCCCCTGCCATCGGTACTAACCAACGGTTAAAATGCTTAGAGTCAGAAATATTACCTAATTTTACTAAGACAACATCACAAGCAGCTTGACGAATTATGGTATCTACAACTGTGCCGAAAATCCTTCCAGGGGTGAAAGTATTGCCTTTCCAACCCATGAAAATTAGGTCTATGTGACGTTCCTTAATTGTCTCTAAAATCGCCTGGGCGACATCATGGGCGACTCGTATTTGTGTATGTATGGGAATGTGCGATTTTTTGGCTAAAGCTTCCGCGTGTCGGAGTAAGCGGCGACTTTTTGTGGTTCTTACTTCTGTTTCCGATGGAGAACTATGACGAGATACGAGGATGATTTGTAAACACTCTAGTTCATAATGGCGATCGCGAGCAATAGTAATAGCCATTTGTAATAAAGTATCTGCTGTTTCTGGGTTAGCTACTGTTACTAATAATCTACCTCTACCAATATTAGGCGATCGCGTTTGGTATACTACATAAGAAGGTTCTGGTTGGGGTCCAGAAACTCCATTTTCACAATTAAGATGATCTGCTTCTGCTCGAATTATATCTGCACGGGTAATAATGCCAATTAGTTTTTTTCTTTCCACCACTGGTAAACGACTAATTTGATAGCGGTCTAATAAATATAAAACATCACCTAATGTTTGCTTGGGTTTAACTGTCACTGGTTCCGGTGTCATAATTTCCCTTAAAGCAAAAAGATTAGGTGAGTAACGATTTTGTAAATCTGATTGAGTGACAATTCCTACTAATTTGCTTTCTTCAACCACCGGAAAACCCCGATGATGAGAACGAGAAAACGCTTGAATAACTTCATCTATAGACATCTCTGTCTCTAGAGTTTCCACCCGTTGCTGCATCACATCCTGGGCTGTTAACTGAGTTAATATTCCTTCTAGGGGAGCTTTTTTTTGAATTTCGATGCCATTCAATTGTAAAAGTTTGTCATATAGAGAACCAGGTACTACCTTATCTGCTACTAAATAAGATGTGACAGAAACAATCATTAAAGGTAATACTAAATTGAAATCTGTCGTCATTTCAAACACAATCACAATAGCTGTAATTGGTACTTTAGAAACCGCGCTAAAAAATCCCCCCATTCCTGCTAAAGCGTAGGTAGTAGGAGAACCTAAACCCCAAAGTTGTAACTCACACACCCCAACTATGTGACCTAAACAAGAACCTAAAATCAAACTAGGTGCAAATAATCCCCCTGGTGCGCCCGAACCAAAGGCAATTAAGGTTAAAATAAATTGAGCAATGAAAGTGATCACTGCAAATAAAAGATTAGGTTGACTAACAATCATATACTCCCGTAAACCAGCATTATCACGATAATATTCCGGGAGTAAGGCCACGATTACACCAGAAACAAAGCCAGCTAAAGCCACCCGTAGGGCTAAACTAATGTGTAACCTACGATAAGTTTTAATGCTAAAAATTAACCCACGATTAAATACTGCACCTAGCAACCCTGCCAAAATACCCAATAGTAAAAAAATAGGAATTTCTAGCAGAGAGAACTGGCTAGAATAGTTCATTAATTCCAGGTTCAATTGCAAACTACCACCGCCTAACAACCGGGAAATTACCCCACCGATAAAACAGGCGATGATTGCAGTTCCTAAAGTCAGTCCTGATAAATCTTGTAGTAACTCTTCAATAATAAATAATACCCCAGCAATGGGGGCGTTAAAAGCAGCGGATAAACCAGCACCCGCACCCGCAGCAATCATTTGGCGACGATGGTCTGGGGAAGTGGGAACCCAACGACTCATTCCTGCTGCTAAACCTGCCCCGACTTGGACTGTGGGACCCTGTCTTCCTAATGTAATACCCGAACCCAAGGCGATGATAGCACTGATTAGCTTGATAAATGCCACCCGCCAGCATAACTTGATAGGTATATTGGCGAGACTGGCTTTGACTTGAGGAATACCGCTACCTGCGGCTTCTGGTGCTAACCTTTGCACCAACCAACCAGCAAAAAACCCAAAGGTCATGCCAATTAAGGGTAAGGTTAGCCAAGCTGGTAAAAATTGGGTGCTGTGAACGCGCCATGTTCCCAACCAACCTGAACCTTGTTTGAGTAACACTGCGGATAAAGCAGCGACAATTCCAATCATACAAGCTTCAGCGTTAGGGTTGCCTATTAAGGATATCGCTAAACCTTTTTTAGACTGCCATAAGTTGCGAAACCTTTGGGTTAGCATGGTCAGGGAAATCATAAATTTTAAATTCTAATTCTATCAAGATTGAGGATAATTTTTGAAGTAATCTTGTAACCAAGTGTAGCTTTGTGTAAGTAAATTATCTATATTTAAATTCCATAAACTCAAACTACCCTTTTTGTTTCCAGTTACAAGGGTTTGACTATCGGGGCTGAAACCGATACTTCTTATTTCATCATCAGTATTGAAAGTCAATATTAGTGTACCATCGTTTTTCCAGAGATTAATTGTTCCATCAATACTGCTAGATGCAAGTATTGTACCATTAGAATTAAAACTAACACTTGTAATTTCAATTTTATCTTTAGATAAAGTTATGGTTTTTCTATCGCTTTTCCAAATCTTAACTTCGCCATCTTTACTGCTAGAAGCAAACATTTTGCTATCAGGACTAAAACTGATTTTGGTAATATCTTCAGTATGTTCAGTCAAAGTTTTAATTAATTTACCATTGTTTTTCCAAAGTTTAATTGTGCCATCAATACTGCCAGAAGCAATAGTTTGACCATCAGGACTAAAACTGATACTGTTTATCCAACTTTCATGCGCGGAAATATGAGTTATTGGTAAATCTTGAAGTTGCCAAAGTTTGATGCTATTATCTAAACTCCCAGAAGCCAGCATTTTTCCATCAGGGCTAAAATTGAAAGCAGAGCCTTCTAAAATTCATTTCCATCCAGAGTATGGGAACGAGAAAATTATGGCAATCTGTAGGGGTTTAGCATTGCTAAACCCCTACCAAATGACTGTATGGGGAAAGTAAATCAATTTTGTACTTGCTTAACTAACAACTTACTTTACTATAATTAGTAAGGCTATCTTGAGGAAAATTGTATGCCTGAAGTAGGGGTAATTCATGAATTACCCCTACGCAGGAATCAGGTTTTGAGTTCAATCTTGCGTAAGTCTTAAATCTATCTAGTTATTTTTGAGCTTCTAATATTTCCGTTTCTAGTTGATTTTGCAAGTTTTCACTGAACAAAATTTCATCCCCAATAATTTGAATCTCATTAGTGACAAAATTTAGCTGTGAATTTGAGTTATTTTCTAGTTGTTGAATGGTGTTTATAGGAGGAGAAATAGCTGTTGATAGTAGTGAATTGACAGAGAATAACAATGTGTTAATTATCAGCAGCGATAAACAAAAGTTTTTCATTTGCAAAAATGAGGGAATAAATATATTTTGATTATTCCTTCTCTACAGGAGCGTTACGCAGAAACTCATCCATCAATCAGGTTGACCATTGATTTTACCATTAGTAATCATCTGTAAAGTTCCATTATCATAGGCTTCTTGAAACCGAGGAGCTACTGACTGACAACGTTCTTGAGGAGAATATTTACCAAAGTTTTTTTCCCAGCGAACAATGGCGGTTTTACCTCTGCTAGTCCAAGCAAAGGTTGTCGGTAAACGTTTATTTTTATTATTTGTCTGCGAACAGGTGACAGGTGACAGAGTTGAAAGTCTATTTGTGTCTAGGTTTTATCGTCAATTAATGTCCTAACCCCCTTGTCTGTTGCTATATCTTGGCGACTTCTCAAAGAATTCCGGGATTTTGATAATAACTTTTTTCCTATCCCCTTCTTGCTGTCACCTGTCACCTTAAATCAAGTATTTTTCCCAGTAGTAGAAAGTCCTTCAACTATTAAAGATGGAGTGTAGCAAGACCCATTCCAATCTGCATCACCACCAAGTTTAACTATTTGTTTAAGGGCTGTGTAAACATTACCGGCAACCATTGTATCTTTAACTCTGCCCATTATTTGGCCTTTTTTTACCAGATACCCCAAATCAACATTTATAGAAAAATCACCCGAAATTCCACCACTTTCTCCTAATATTTGATCGACAATTAAACCTTCATCCATATCTTGAATTAATTCTTGTAGGGATGCAGTACCAGGTTGGATCAGGAAGTTAAATAAACCAGGAGTGGGATAGCTACCCAAACCAGGACGAAAACCATTACCTGTGCTACCAATACCTAATTGTCGTCCAGTGGTGTGATCGCTATAAAAATTCCGTAGAATTCCGTTTTCGACAAATACCAAAGACTTAGTAGGATTGCCTTCATCATCAAAAGGACAACTGTAAGGACCAGCTTGTGGGTCTTGGTAAAGGGTGAGAGTGGGTGCAACAATCGGTTTACCTAACCTATCTGCCCAAGGGGAAGCTTTTTCTAAAACTTGCTTCCCATTTAAAGCAGCTTGTACAGTTCCCCAAAGCATATCCGCAGCTTTGGAAGTGAACAAAACTGGAACTCGACCACTAGGGGTATAAACGTTTTCTTTTGCCCAATTTAATCGCTGTAAAATTTGGTGAGCTACTCTATAGGGATCGAGTTCACCCCGTTGGGTTTGTCCATCAGCAACACTTAAAAAATCATCACCTCTGACCCATTCTGCGGACATATAGCAGCTGAGAGTAGTATCACTATAGTGACAATCTAAACCTTTGCTGTTGATTAATCTAGTATTTTCAACATCACATTCCCAGTCACTGTTACAGAGAACATCAGGATAGACATCACGAATGAGAGCGATCGCCTGTTTACCCCATTCTATGAGTATCTTTACTGGTACAGCTTTTCCCAAGTCCGGGTAGGATGGCTTGGAGTTAGTCACCAATTCTACAGGTTCCGGTTGATTAAGTTGACTGAGGGCTAATGCCCGTTCTACCATCCCTTGCGGATCTACAGAACCGTAAGCCACAGTTAGTCCAGGACGGCCGTTTCGCCATAGTCGCAATGCTGTACCTTCAGATTGACTGGTTTCTAGTTGTTTCAGGCGGTTGGCCTCAAAAAACACAGGACGAGAAAGCGATCGCGACTGATACACTTCCGCAGCCTCTGCGCCAGATTTTAAGGCAAGTTCTAGCAGCTGTTCCGCTAGTGTATCTTGTGACAAATTTGCAGAACCCATTTTCCTTGATCAATTGTGGATTTTGGATTGTAAAGCCTAGATAGACCTAGCCATTATCCCATCAGCGTGGATCAACAGTTGTAATTTTCGTGGTAATTGGTAATTGGTAATTGGTAATTGGGAAAAATCATCTCCCTGCCCCCTGCACCCTGCACCCTGCCCCCTGCACCCTGTTCCCTGTTCCCTGTTCCCTCTTCTTACAGATTCACCTCTTGTAACAGCCAAAAACCTGCAAAAGATTGAGCTTGGGGATCGGACTGCACACCAACAAAATGCACACCATTAGCTTGTTGCTTTGCTTGTTCAAAACCTTGAGCTTCTTTGAGAAGTTGGGGTGTTCTGATATTTGCCACAACCCAGCTTTCCGTTGCACCGGTTTCTAAAATCAGTCTGTCTCCTTGCTTAGTGTCAAAGTGCAAATAAGCCATTTCCAAACCAGACATCCACCCAGCAATGGGTAAAGCTCTAGGTGAGAAAATCAAAATCCCCGGAATGCGAGATTCTGGCGATAATTGGGCTAAATCGAGGGGGAAAGCTTCACCAAACCCTATTTCCCAATCTGGCATATCCGCAAAATCCCCTGCTTCTAAACTCACAAATGCCCATTGCTTGCCTTCCAAAGCATCTGGTAAACGTTGGGGTAAAGGTCTATCTAACCGCACTGAAGGATTAGCCCCCCCTTGATATCCTGATTCTTGGGGATACACTTCCTCCATCCGCTGGTGTAGCCATTGGTTGAGAACTAAAGTGCGCCGACTAGGTAAAGCAGGAATACCCACATCCTGACAGGCTTTAGTAATCATATTATTCATTTGGCGACGGAAAAAGCGTATTTTGATGGGTGCTTCCCCAGCTTTATTGATAGCTTCCTGTAATGCTGTCCGCAACCAACCCGAATTTACCTGATTACTAGGGCAATATTGAGCATAGCGAAACAAGGAATCTGTTTTAGTGCGGACATCCACAGGACTTTCACACACTAAGATTTCCCAAACTTTTTTTTGATTTGCGTCCAAAATCGGACGAGAGTAAAAATCGAGTTCCCAAATACTGCCCATGTTATGCGGTGAAATCTGGCGAGTTTATCTTTTGTTATGTTTCCACTCTACCAATCTACAGGAGTATTAACCGTGGCAATTTTAGATTTTGGATTTTGGATTTTGGGTTGGGAATATGATCCATCACTCGTTACTCATTACCACCTCTAACTGTCCCACTTCAGCAGGTAAATGTTTTTCCATCCAACTACTTAAATCAGTTAGCACCTCACAATAATTAATATCACAATGTAAATCGTGATAGGCTCCTGGATATTCAATGCGTAGCTTATCTGAGTAAGTCACACGCTGGTAAAAAAGTTCGCTGCCTCCAGGTAAAACCACCCTGTCAGCACCACCATGCAAAATCAACAGCGGTACTTTCCATTCATGAGCATGGGCATTAATCCACGCTAGTGTAGTAAAGAACTCTGTAGAAAAACGGGCTGTGGCGCGGGTATGGCGTAAAGAATCTTTGGCGTAGGTGGCTACAATTTGCGGATCTCGTGAACCAGCATCTGCGTCAAGTCCGGTATTTAAGGAAAAACGAGGCCACACCCGCGAAAGCATCTTTCCTAATAGCACGCGCACAGGTGATACTCCCACTTCTCCAATACTGGGTGCAACAGAAATTACTCCTTGTAATGCAGATGTATCTTCTGGATAACGCAAAACATATTCTAAGACAATCATTCCGCCCATGCTATGACCAAAAAGGAAAATTGGGCATCCTGGTTGCTGTTTTTGAATCATTTGTAAGAAGTTTCGCACATCATCACGAAACTCAGCCCAAGTATTGATGTAACCTCTTTGACCGGGTGACTGTCCATGACCACGCAAATCTAAGCCATAAACAGCATATTGCTGAGGTAACAAATGCTCGATTATATTCTTGTAAAGTCCGCTGTGTCCTCCAAGTCCATGTACCAAAACTAATATCGCTTTGATTTTACCCCTTGGATTCCAGCTTTGATAATACAGGTCAAGTCCCCCAACACCTTTAAACGTGCCTACGCTGTGGTAAATTTTCATGGTTAATTTTTTACCTACTTTCCCAGCAAGCTATTAGCCTATCAACGTACATTGTAGGGAAAATTGCTTCTAACTGTGGGAGGAATTACAGAAATTTAGGTGACAGGTAACAGGTGACAGGTGACAGGTGACAGGTGACAGGAAATTCAAAATTCTTTCCTCCTTAACTCCTGACTCCTTGAACTCCTTATTTTGTTGTTAAAGCACGAAATGGAAAATACTAACGGATCAGAAAATTTACCACCTGTGACGGAGGCGGCTATTAAGCGGGTATGGGAAGGTGTGGGGGCGGCGAGCGATCGCACTATTCGTCATACTATAGAAACTACTCTCAATGGGCTATCGGCTATTGATCAGGAACATTGGGAACCGCGAGTTAATGCTAATATCAGACGTTGTGTGTTGCGATCGCTCATTCATTCTCTATTCCGTGTCAAAGTTGAAAACATTGAAAATATCCCACCCACACCAGCAATCTTAGCTGCTAACCATCTTCACCACATCGACCCCTTAGTTTTACTCGCAGAAATACCTACTCAGCCCCATTATTATATTCTCGGTGATGCCCGCACTCTCTATAACAAATGGTGGAAACGCCTGATTTTAGGTTTTGCAGGTGGTGTCATCCCTTTAGAACGCATTTGGGGAGAAGAACAGGCTGTTATTGCTGCTGCTAAAGCCGGACGAGATGATTTACAGGAACTTGCTCAAGTTATTAAAGATACCGTTAATCCTGGTGGAGATATCCACACAATCCGCCGCATAGACCGCATTGTTGCGGCAATTTTAGCCAGTGGGGATGGGTTGATGATTTTTCCCGAAGGTAGACTGGGAACTGCTGAGGGTCATTTACATCCCCTGAAACGCGGAACTGTAATTTATGCGTTGCGGGCTGGAGTACCAATTGTCCCCATAGCATTAATTGGTACTCATGACTTATTTTTGAGGAAAGAGTTAACAATTCGGGTGGGTGAACCTTTATATTTTTCTGCAACTACTAGGCCAAAGCGTCCAGAAATAGATACAGCTGCGGAAGCATTACAAGAAGCGATACAGGCTTTGTTGCCTAGAGATTATCAAGAACCACAAGGGATAAAGTTGTTACAGCATTTCCTGAATCGGATGCTGTGGTGATTTGCTTGTAGGACTTATGGCAGTGTCAGATCAAACATCTCTTGTAGGGTGTATCAGACTGCATAAATCCTGTTATTAAACAGATTTGTGACATCTAATGCACCCTACTAACTATGCCAGTTGCATAAGTCCTGGACTATTTAAATTCAATCTCACTCTTGTTTGTAGAGTTGCCTCACAGGCTCTTGAACCCTCCAATCCCTCAATGAATTAGGGGGCAAAAGAAAAAGTGAAACCCACATTTTGAACTAAAAATATGGATTATTAAAAAGTAGAGTTTGAGAGTAAAAACTTGGATTACTTGGGAATAGTAGCGTAATAATTGATGAAACAGTAATTGTAGAAAAAATCAATTATTATATATTCTTAATGGAGAATGGGAAAAAATCAATACAGGAGACTTAATCAAAGCAATCATGCTCAATGCAATAGACATCTCCGGTAATTAAATGTGCGTGGTTTGAAACCCTTGTAGAGACGTTCCGCCGGAACGTCTCTACCATATTTCCGGAGAGGTCTAATACTTGTCGGTTAAGCTCAAGACAATGAAATTATGTAGGTTGGGTTGTGGAACGTGAACGTTCGCGGAGCAATGGAACTTATCCCTTCGGAACACTACGTGTTCGCAAAGTGTGCTGTAAGCATACACGCAGTGTGCCGAAGGCATAACCCAACATTTACAAGGGTTTGTTGGGTTTCACTTTGTTCAACCCAACCTACTAAAATCCTTAACCGAACAGTATTGATGCTCAATGGACTCGTTTTTGTCTCAAAACCATTATATTGATTTTATGAAAATTAGATCAAGAAATGCTCCATCTATACCTTAAGACTAATATATCTTCCGAATTTTTAGTCAACATTAACCGTAAGATAGTTTTATTTTCCATCCCCAAACATCTATAAAAGAAAATAATTGTTTCTATAAATTAGAATTTCCACACAAAAATGCGACTAAATTAGTAGTCAGCAAAACTAAATTTTTCAGTCTTGTTCCTAAAGACTAGTCCTGTCATCAAAGTATCGCATTTATCCAACAGTATCCCAGAAAAATATGCCTAGTCTATCAGGAAAACACATTTCTTACTGGATTGATTCAACACCCACAGCGAATTTTCCACCACTTAGCAATAATCTAACGGTAGATGTTGCAATTGTCGGCGCTGGTATTGCGGGAATCACTGCTGCTACATTACTGAAACGTGCAGGTAAAACTGTAGCAATAATTGAATCGCGACAAATATCTACTGGTGTCAGCGGTCATACTACAGCCAAAATTACCTCGCTTCATCAATTGATTTATGCAGATTTAATTAAAAATCATTGTGAAGAAAAAGCACATATATATGCAAAGTCCAACCAAGCAGCACTAGAATTTGTTGCTAAAACGGTTAGAGAAGAACAAATTGACTGTGACTTTAGTCGTCAAAGTGCCTATACTTTCGCTGAAACCGAAGAGAATCTCAAAGACATTGAAAAAGAAGTAGAAGCAGCACTAAAAATAGGATTACCTGCCACATTTGTGCGTGAAACTTCCCTACCTTTCCCTATTGCTGGTGCTGTTAAGTTTGACAACCAAGCACAATTTCACTCTCGCAAATACCTGTTACACCTGATCAAGCAGATTCCTGGTAATGGAAGTTACGTATTTGAAAATACAAGAGTAGAGAAGGTAGAGGAAAATAATCTTTGCCAAGTCATTACCAACAAGGGAATTATTCAGGCACAAGATGTCATAGTCGCAACTAATATCCCTATTACCGATGAGGGATTATTTTTTGCGAAAACTTACCCTAAACGTTCTTATATAATTGGTGCGCGTATTGCGGAAGATAAAGCACCTCAAGGAATGTACATAGGTTCAGGGGAAAAATACTATTCCATTCGTACTACTCCTGTCAATGGTGGATTATTGCTACTCGTTGGTGGTGGTGGACATAAAGTGGGAACAGTGGAAAATACTGAGGAAAAATATCTAGATTTAGAAAATTATGCCCGTTCTCGCTTTGGTGTTGAGTCCATTGACTATCGTTGGTCTACCCAAGACTTTGTATCTTTTGATAAGATACCTTACGTGGGAAAATTAACTCCCTTAAGCAAGCATACCTTTGTAGCAACTGGGTTTAGTCTATGGGGTATGACTCAAGGAACCCTGTCAGGAATGATACTTGCAGATAATATTTTAGGCATTGAAAATCCTGCGGCAGATTTATACGATGCCACCCGTGCCACTCCTTTTGTTAGCCCACAAGGTATAAAGCAAAACTTAGAAGTTGGCGCACACTGGGTAGGCGATCGCCTCAAAGGATTGAATAAATCTCTGTCAGATGTAGCAATTGGTGAAGGAAAACTAGTCACTGTCGATGGTGAGAAGGTAGCTGCTTACCGCGATGAAAAAGGAGAAATACACGCTGTTTCTGCGGTGTGTTCTCACTTGGGTTGCGTTGTTGCTTGGAACAGCGCCGAAAAAAGTTGGGACTGTCCCTGTCACGGTTCGCGTTTCAGTTGTAATGGGGAAGTTTTGCATGGACCGACAGTGAAAGATTTAACTAAGTTATAGAGGAAACAGTAGCCCCCTCTCTGTTTACGGAGAGGGGGTTGGGGGTGAGGTTCCGAGATGTAATTCACCCAATGGATAATTTACTATAAAACAGTATTTGAAAGTTTGTTTTAGAGATAAACAAAGTGATTTATTAGGCTTCCAAAAATCCTTTGATAGTTTCTGCTGGAATACTAAAAACAGGATGAGCAAGATTTGTAATAGTGACTAGATTAATTACCACGCAACCTAAGCACTTTCATATTGGATATCCTATTTTTTATTATGGTAGACTGCTGAGTTGATTGTTGTTGATCTGGAGGTATTTCAGATTGGTAAGTTCGACTGTTTCCGGTGGCAGACTGCTGAGTTGATTGTCACTGAGATTGAGGGTTTGCAGGTTGGAAAGTTGTCCTATTTCCGGTGGAATACTGCTGAGTTCATTTTTAAAGAGGTAGAGGGTTTGCAGGTTGGAGAGTTGTCCTATTTCCGGTGGAATACTGCTGAGTTCATTTTCACCGATGTCAAGGTATTGGAGGTCAGTGAGTTGTCCTATTTCCTCTGGCAGACTGCTGAGTTTATTGTTGTTGAGGTGGAGGTCTTGGAGGTTGGTGAGTTGGCCTATTTCTGATGGTAGACTGCTGAGGTAATTGTTGTCGAGGAATAGGTATCGGAGGTTGGTGAGTTGGCCTATTTCCCCTGGCAGATTGCTGAGTTTATTGTTATTGAGATAGAGGCATTTGAGGTTGATGAGTCGTCCTATTTCCCCTGGCAGACTTCTGAGTTGATTTTCACTGAGGAATAGGTATCGGAGGTTGGTGAGTTGTCCTATTTCCTCTGGTAGACTTCTGAAGTAATTGTTGTTGAGGCAGAGGTCTTGGAGGTTGGTAAGTTGTCCTATTTCCTGGGGCAGACTTTCGAGTTCATTACTTCTGAGGTTGAGGGATTCTAGGTTGGTGAGTTGTCCTATTTCCTCTGGCAGACTTTCAAGTTCATTGTAACTGAGGTTGAGGGATTGAAGGTTAGTGAGTTGTCCTATTTCCGCTGGTAGACTGCTGAGTTCATTGCTTCTGAGGTTGAGGGATTGAAGGTTGGTGAGTTGTCCTATTTCCGCTGGTAGACTTTCGAGTTGATTACTTTTGAGGTCAAGTTCTGTTACACCATCTCTTGCTGCTTGTTTAATTATCTGTAGTAGTTTTGCATCAGCCATAAACAATTACCGAACCTTGATGACTGGATTTTACCAAACAAATCTTGCAGTTTGAGAACCGCCATCAAGTAAAAATTTACGCAACTGTACCCAAATCGTTATAGTCTATACGTAAATTCCCTAACTCATAACTGTCTCAAGATGCAAATAGACTTTCATCATGGTGTCACCTACGTTGTAGCGCGACTAGCGGGTTTTGACCACGAAGAGGCTGGTATCGTTGCTTACTGCGCCCAGTACGTAGATGATGCTATCAACAGCGGTTTAATCCGATTCGATAATGGTGCGATGTTTACCCGCATCAGTTCTGCCCACAAAATGTTAGATTATCGCAACTTTCAGGAGTTAGCAATTCATCATGTTTGGATTCCTTTTCATTTTTTACCAGGAAATGGCGGAAAACCAGCAGGTGAAGACCCGGAAGGGAAGTTTATTGAAAAATTGATTTGTCGTCCTAACAGTGATGTTGCACAGCAGATGGTGAGAGAGTGTATTCAACGTCGTGAAAGTGCTTATAGTTTACATCGTCTGGGTATTACAATGCACGTTTATGTTGATACCTGGGCGCATCAAGGTTTTGCTGGTGTTAATCATCGGGTAAATGAAGCGAAAAAACTACTTGATGAAAATGAACAACCTGATCGTAATTTGATGGATAGATTGAAGAATTATTTTGTCAGTGAGGCTTTACCTTTAGGACATGGTGCAGTTTTGAGTCATCCTGATAAGCCGTTTTTACGTTGGGGTTATATTAACGGTAGGGGTGAAAACATTAAACGTAATAATCCTGAAGATTTTCTAGAAGCTGCGGATAATATGTGTAAGGCTATGCAGCGTTATTTAAAAGGTGATCCTGATGCGATTGTACCAGGTTTGCCAGAACCAGATAAAAGTTTAATTGCCTTTATGCTGGAAAATATTAAAGATGCTAAAGGTAGTGTACGTCATCAAAAATGGATAAATGCGATCGCACGAGGTAAATTCAGTTTTGGTGCAGCTAATATTAACTATATTCCTAAAGGTAAAGGTTCCTGGAAATACCTCGCTTTGGGAACTGAAAGCCCCGTTGACAAAGATAATGAAATTTTTCCCTATCATCCCAGTTTCTTGGTCAGCAATTGGAAACTCTTTCACGATGCTTTACAAGCACATCAATTTTACATTATTCATGATTTACTACCCCAATATGGAATTTGTGTAGCTTGAAATAGATCCCCGACTTCTTTGAAAAATTATGTTTATTAAATGTAACATTCTGGTAGAAGTCGGGGATCTGAAGATAGAGAGGGATCTAAAATTACCTCACCTGTAACAATCCTTTAAAGAAATAAATCATGTTCATAAATATCATTTCTATCCAGAGCATCACATGATCTAACCATGCTAAAATTTGCTCTAAGGGGTGTCTTTCATAACCTAAAAATGTTGCAGTCGTTTCTATCCAATCTGGTTGTAATTGATTTTGATGTTTTTCCGTTTCTCTCTCATTTTCAATAGGGGAATGAGGAGTTTCTTTGGTTGATTGTTTACGTTTAAATAAACGCCGTCCTGACTTGGGTAATAGTTCTTGCTGAGTATCTTCCTTTGTCAATGAATTAGCAGTTAAACGCAAATTTGCATCATCAGCATTAATTTCTAAATTCCCAAATAAATCACCCCAACTTAGCCAAGAATCTGTCATTAAATCTGCTGTTTGCAACTGACTATTTTGATAAACCCTATTGACAGGTTTACCTGGTAGTTTTTGGGAAGTTGGATTCCCTTCTAGTTTTTGGATTTTCCTACCACCAAAAAAGTAATTGATTGCGGCTTCAATTAATGCTGAAATATCCAAAGTTCGATTTTCCAAACCATCAGCATTAACTGTAATATCTCCTCTAGCTTCTACTTGTTCTCTACCATAAATAAATATATCTAATTGAGTTTGAGCAATTTTAATAAGTTCCTGGGTGCTTTGTTGTACAGGCACTAAAGCCTGAGCTTCTAAATTAGCTAAAGCTGTATCTATAAATGCCAAAAACTTACCAGGATAAGATTGTATATTTAAATTAACCCTGCTTTCAGGTAAATCTATGATACTGGGATTAGTATTACAAGTTAGCTTGGTCAAAATGCGATCAATTTCTGGTAATAATTCCTGCTCTTTTTTGACTTCGGCTAACTTTAAAGAATGCCAATATTCAGCTACTTCACTATTAATGCTATCGGCTAATTTTCCCTGCTGTTGAATTGTCAAAACATCCAAAACTTTGTTATTGTCGCTAACAAGTACCAAATTGCGATTTTCCAATTTGACAGCAATTCCCTGTACCGTTGGTATATGGTATTGTAGGGTATTTTCTGGCTGTGGAGTCTCAGAAGTATGAGATTTTAACCACCCTAAACGGGTAGCGACTTCTCTCCATGTATCACCCAAGAAACCTAAAGGGTTGACATTTTGTAAAGTTTGTGTTTGCGAAGCAGCAGCAGATGGTAGATTTTTAACTAACTCTAAGACGTGCTGAATAGGTGCGTCAGCAGGTGGGGGAGTTTCTGGTTGTAACTGTAGTTGGGTTTTTGGGGCTTTGGTTTGTAGCCTTTTACCCGCCAGTTCATCTGGCTGAAACATCTGGTAAAGTGGGTAAAGTAGCGCCTCCACACTCCATTTTGTAGCAACTTGCAAATGTCGGATGGTGTTTTCCCACTGTTGAGTCAACCGCTGAGAATGCTGGTTGATAAAGTTAAATACTTTACTTTGATAACGACTAGAGGAACCAGAAGACATGGTAGAAATTTGTTAGTTTGAATGTTCTTGAGTTTTGAGACTCCCACAAAACTGTTAGTTAACGTTGGTCAGTGATATCAAGTCCGTTTGAATATTTATCATATCTGTTGGGGCAGGGAATAGGGAATAGGGAATAGGTAAGATAAGAGGAAAACAGATATTATCACTAATGAGCCGGACTTGATATAACATCATGATAATGGAAAATAAGCTCAAGTAAGTTTAATTTAGACAATCCCAAACCCAAATCCAATTTTTACATTAATTGTTAATCTTTATTGCTTATGACTTTTCCTCTATCTCCATGCCATACCCAATTTATATCAGAAACAATTGACAAATTACGCTCTTGTTGTCAATTTAATAGCCAATCTTCTTGGCTTTATCACCGAGTTGACTGGGGAATTACTGAGGTGATAAACTCAGATTTGTCTGATTGGCAATCTGTAGAGGTAAATGAAAAAGGAAATATTGCTTGGACAGGTGGAAATCAGGTTCTATGGTTAACCCAAAAGTTCGTTGTTCCCGAAGATTTACAAGGTTATCCTTTAACTGGGTTATGTTTGCGGTTGGCTTTGGTCTGGTGGGCTGATGCTGCGGAAGTTTACGTTAATGGTAAGTTGGTATTAACAGGTGATTTATTTGATTGTTCACCGAGAGTGCTTCTAAGTCAAGGGGTGAATCCTGGAGATGAGTTTTTTGTTGCTGTGCGGTTGGTGAGTCCAGGACATTGTGATGGGGCTTTGGTGCGATCGCTTGTAATTTACGAGTCTACAGATTATAATCTTCCTGATGCTGGTTTTGTTGCTGATGAGTTGGCAGTTGTTCATCTGTTTTTGCAGCAGTTCGCACCGGAAAGGTTGGCTGGTTTTGTTGCAGGTTTGGAAGATGCAATAAACCACGAAGGCACGAAGGACACGAAGGAAGAAAAAGAAGAAGGTTGGAAAAGTTTTCTGCTGAAAATACGAGAAGTCTATCTGCGTTCATCTGCGTTCATCTGCGTTCAAAATTATAAAATCTTTTTATTGGGTCATGCTCATTTAGATTTAGCATGGTTATGGACTGTTGAGGAAACTTGGAAAGCAGCACAAAATACTTTTGAGTCGGTTTTAAATTTACAACAAGATTTCCCAGAGTTAATATTCTGTCATACTACACCAGCTTTGTATGCTTGGGTTGAAAAACACCGTCCTGATCTATTTCGAGAAGTTCAAAATCAGGTAAAATCGGGTAAATGGGAAGTTTTGGGTGGTTTTTGGGTAGAACCAGATTTAAATTTACCCTCTGGTGAGTCTATTGTTCGTCAGTTATTATATGGTCAGCGTTATTTTTTAGAGAAGTTCGGGAAAGTCTCTTCTGTGGTTTGGGTTCCTGATACTTTTGGTTTTTGTGCGACGTTACCCCAGTTTTTGGTGAATGCGGGAATTGAGTTTTTTGTCACCCAAAAGCTACGCTGGAATGATACGACTAAGTTTGATTATGGTTTATTTTGGTGGCGATCGCTCGATGGTAGTCAAATATTAAGTTATATGTCTGCCCTGATCGGCGAAACTATCGACCCGGTTAAAATGGCTAATTATCTGTGTGAGTGGAAAACTCAAACAGGTTTAAATGATGCGTTTTGGCTTCCTGGTGTCGGTGATCATGGTGGTGGTCCAAGTCGTGATATGCTAGAAGTAGCACGACGCTGGGAACATTCTCCCATTTTTCCTAAGTTGGAATTTACAACCGCAGAAAATTATTTACAGCAAATAAAATCCCAGTCGGAAAATCTGCCCCAAAATCTGCCCCAAAATCTGCCAATATGGGAAGATGAACTATATTTAGAATTTCATCGCGGATGTTATACTACTCACGCAGATCAAAAACGCTGGAATCGAAAATCTGAACATCTATTATATCAAGCTGAGTTATTCGCAACTCTCGCAACTGTTCTCTGTGGGGTAACATATCCCCAAGCAGAAATAGAAACCGCTTGGAAACAAGTTTTGTTTAACCAGTTTCACGATATTCTTCCTGGTTCTTCCATTACTCAAGTTTACGAAGATGCTTTACCGGAATGGGAAGCAGTCGAAAAAGTGGGAACGACAATATTAGATGAATCTTTAAGAGCGATCATCGCATCTCACATCAATTTACCACAACCACCGCACCCCAACAGCATACCCGTCATAATTTTTAACTCTCTCAACTGGGAACGTTGCGAAGTCGTCAGCGTTACCTTACTTCAAAATAATCTAACATGGGAAATTTACGACTTTGACGGAAACCAACTTCCATCGCAACAAAGCGAAAACTCTCTATTATTTCTCGCAACCGTTCCATCCATAGGATATCAAATATATTGGCTTTCTCCTACATCTGAAAATCCCAACATTGAAAATTCCCAACTTCCCCAAAACTGGAAATTAGAAAATGAATATTTGCGAGTTCAAGTCAACCCAGAAACCGGAGACTTAGAAAGCATTTTTGACAAAACCCAACAACGGGAAATTTTAACCGCTGCGGGAAACCAACTTCAAGCTTTTGAAGATAGTGGACAATATTGGGACGCGTGGAATATCGACCCCAATTATATCACAAAACCTCTACCTCCAACAGAATTAAAATCAATTCAATGGCTAGAACATGGAAAAATACAACAACGTTTGCGGGTAGTTCGTCAACTTGGGAAATCGGAATTTTTTCAAGATTACATTTTACAAACCGCTTCCCCAATTCTTAAAATTAAGAATACTGTAAATTGGCAAGAAAATCAAGTATTAGTTAAAACAGCATTTCCTCTCAATCTTAACGCCGAATTTGCAACTTATGAAATTCCCTGCGGTGCTATTCGTCGTTCCACAAATCCCCAAACACCCGCAGAACAAGCAAAATGGGAAGTACCCGCTTTAAGATGGGCAGATTTAAGCGCAGACACAGAAACAGGAAAATACGGAGTTAGTCTTCTCAATGATTGTAAATATGGTTACGATGCAAAAACCAATCAACTCCGTTTAACACTTCTCAGAAGTTCAAACTGGCCAGACTCTCAAGCTGATAGAGGAATACATGAATTTACTTACAGTTTATACCCTCACGTCGGTAGTTGGGAAGAAGCAGATACAGTTAAAAAAGGTTATGAGTTGAATGTACCATTACAGGTGTTAGTAAATCCAGAAATTCAAACATCTGAAATTAGTATTTCTCAAAATAAAAGTTTTCTCAAGTTATCAGCAGATCATTTAATTGTAATGGCTTTAAAACCCAGTGAAGATCATCCACAAAAATTTATTATCCGCTTTTATGAATGTCACGGAAAAACAGCAGAGTTAGGTTTAGAAAGTGATTTGTTTAGGTTAGGAAGAGCAGTTGATTTATTGGAAAGGAAGGTAAATGAAGAAGTTGAAAAAATCGCACCTTGGAAAATTGCGACTTTTGAAATCATATCAAAAATTTAGGATTGTCTGAATCAGGATATCCAGGATTAAAGGATGTACAGGATTTTATTTTTTGATCAAATATCCCTGATTTGTGAGATAATTGATGTTGATAAATGATAATATTAATCAAAGAAGTCGGGGATCTGAATATTTTAATTATCAAAATCCCCAACTCACAACAAACAACCATTCAATAACATCTGTACATCCTCAAATCCTGGACATCCTGATTCTGACAAATTTTTAATTCCCGAAGGGTGGGCATAGCCCACCTTAAGTCAAATTAATAACGTTTCTAATCTTCGTGATCTTCAAAAGGATCGCCTAATTCCTTGCTTGGTGGTCCAAACGAGGTGTAAACTGCCATGCCAGTGATGGCAACCAGAATGGCACAGAAGGAAACACCAAGCACTAAACCGGGTTCTAAATCCATAAATTTAGGGTTATATTATGAGAGCTATGTTTATAGAATATTACAAAACTTAAACTAAATTGCATAAGTAACGATATATCAGGCAGGTGGGGACGAAGTAAATGGTAATATATAGAACGGATAAATAAGAACTGTCAGACCTGTAAGTGGGGCAACCCGAACACAGTAAAGTTCAGTCCAAAAATCCAAACCCTGTTAGTAGGGCTTGGGAATGTAAAAGAAGATTAAAAAAGCTTTGGCAACTTTAGGTGAACTATGGCACAACGGACTAGGTTGGGAGATATCCTCAGACCCTTAAACGCTGAGTATGGTAAAGTAGCTCCGGGTTGGGGTACAACACCTTTAATGGGTGTTTTTATGGCGTTATTTTTCGTGTTTTTGCTAATTATTCTGCAAGTTTACAATAAGTCACTGTTAATTCAGGATGTACTTGTTGATTGGCGCAGTCTAGGCGGCTAACTGCTGTACAGCCATCATAACTTGGATCACAAGTTACCATAGACCCGGCTTGTCCGGGTTTTTGATTACTGTCGGTTGTGATGACGAAATCAAGCCTAACTATTGATTAAACTACAGATGTAATGTCAAGATTTATGGCGGGTTGAAATGAATATATTTGGGATCGGTCTGCCAGAAATGGCTGTAATTATGGTAGTGGCGCTATTAATCTTTGGCCCCAAGAAACTACCAGAAATTGGTCGCAGTTTGGGTAAAACCATTCGCAGTTTCCAAGAAGCTTCCAATGAATTCCAAAATGAGTTCAAGCGGGAAGCTGAACAATTGGAACAAACTGTGAAAACTACGGCTGAAATTGAACCTAAGCAAATTGAATCTGCTAAATCGCAGCAGGATAATGCTGGTTCCTCTGCCACGAGCTAGGAAAATATTGTATAGCAAAAATGACAGAAGCTGTTAACCAACCAGCTTTGGTAATTCCCCAGCTAATAGTCGGGTTGGGGAATCCAGAGGCTAAGTATGACCAAACGCGCCATAATATTGGCTTTGCGGCTGTAGATACTCTTTCTCGTGCTTGGCAAATTTCCCTAGCGGAAAATCGCAAGTTTCAAGGACAGTTTGGTGAAGGTATGGCATCAGATGGCGGTAAAATTCGTCTCTTGAAGCCGCTAACTTATATGAATCGTTCAGGACAGTCCATCCAAGGGGTAACAAGTTGGTATAAATTGCCGCCTGAGTCAGTGCTGGTAATTTATGATGATATGGATTTGCCTTTGGGAAAAACTCGTCTGCGCTTGTCTGGTTCCGCTGGGGGACACAACGGCATGAAAAGCATCATCTCACATTTAAATAGCCAAAACTTCCCCCGGTTGCGAATCGGTATCGGTAAACCCAAAGGTGCAGCTAATGATGATAATGCTGACACTGTTTCTCATGTCTTGGGGCGGTTTTCTGCTACGGAAACCAAATTAATGTCTCTGGTGCTGGACTTTGTGGTTGAGTGTGTGGCACTCACCTTAAAACAGGGAGTAGAAAAGGCTATGAATCGTTGTAATAGCTCGACTGTTGAGTTAACTTAAGTTGGTTTTTCGACTGTCTTGGTTTTGGTTGATGGGCAGTTATTTTCGCTTGCTCCATCTAACCAAGTTAACAGGCTTCCGCACGAAGTTCCACAAATAAGATTACACCCCAATAAGGGGTGTGTCGCAGCTGGCTGATTTTTTCTAAGAAAATGGTAAAGCGATTTTACTTGTTGCAATTAATTTCTTCAAGCAACGCCAATACCATACCTAATAGGTTAATTTAAAAACGACGTTTCCGTCTAGCTGCAACTGCTTTACGTTTGCGCTTTTCCAGGGGGGTTTCAAAGTGACGATGATACTTTACGTCAGCCAAAATACCTGCTTTGGAAACTTGGCGTTTAAACCGACGTAGGGCTGAATCTATTCCTTCGTTTTCTCCTAGAACCACTTGGGTCATTCTAAGTCTGTCCTCAATTTCTCAATACACTCCATTGTAATATTAGCCTCAAACTTAGCAAAACCACCTACTCCAGAACGGGTTTGGTACAAGTTTGGGATTGGGAATTTTTAGATATTCAATTGAGCTTATTCGTGTTTAATCTAGTTTATTAGTAATTTTAATATAAACCTCGTCCAAGTTGAGAACTGGAGTTTGTCAAAAGGGAACAGGGAACAGGGAACAGGGAACAGGGAAGAGTATAGGATTTAGGAACAAAACCCGATTAAGAAAAAACTATGGGTTTCAAAGTAGACGTGGTTTAGATGTTCTCAATCCCATAGTTAAGTGATCCCAATCTGTAAACAGACTACTCGCAGAAATTTAAGCAATTAATAAATTTGAGTTAACCAGTTGCCGTAACTTTTCTTAACATAACCATAGTTAAGTGAGAATGACGACCAAAAACAGCGCAGATTAATACTGAGGTTTTATGGCAACAGGTAATCACGTCATTTTCATGCACCCAGATGGTACAAGTCCATCTCACTTTGCTTTTGCACGGTTTGTAGATCAAGGTCCCGATGGACGTTTGAATTGGGACAAACTCAGCCATGCTGGTGTCTATCTGGGACACATGGAAGACCAGCTAGGTGGAACATCTAACGGTGGTGCTGTTACCCATGCAACCGGTGCTAAGGTCTTTGCAGAATCCTTTGGTTATGAACAAGGTAATCTACCAATTACCTCCCTTTCAGGAACTAACAAAACCATTGTTGAAGAAGCCAGAGATGCAGGTAAAGTCACTGCTTTAGTTCAATCTGGAGCGATCTTTGAGCCTGGTACAGCCGCCTTTGTTGCTAAGACACAAGAGATTGTTAACCCTGATGGCAGTCGCATTGTACCCCGCTCCCAAGCCGCAGAAATTGCCAAACAGGTAATCATGTCAGGTGTTGATTTTATCCTGGGTGGTGGTGAACTCAACCTTTTACCAGTTGGAACTAATGGTTTCCACGGAACTGCGGCTCAACTAGATGCTATTAGTACCAGTTCTCTGCAACGCCCTACGGAAAACCTGATTGAACTAGCTCAAAGCTTAGGTTACACAGTTGTTTATACAGCAGAACAACTGACAGCTTTACTTGATTTACCCGTACCACCGACTAAAGTATTAGGTGTTTTTGCTCCTGTTCACACCTTTAACGATCGCCCTGAAGAAGTTTTAGCCGCACAGGGTTTGCCTTTATATCGGGAAACAGCGCCCACCATTGCCGAAATGTTGGATGTCACCCAGAAGTTGATGGAAATGCACCCCAACTTTAACAATGGTTCAATTACCATTGTGGAAGAAGAAGGTACAGACAACTTTGGTAACAACAACAACGCTCCTGGTACTTTAGAAGGCTTGCGTCGGACAGATGCGGCCATTGGCGTAGCGTTGGACTTCATCGAAAAGCATCCTAACACCTTGATGTTGACTGCTGCTGATAGTGATGCTGGTGGTTTACAAGTAGTAGATCCCCGCACTGGTGCAACTGTAGGGAATATTAACAACAACCCCACCACAGAATCCCGTAATGTGCCTTTAGATGGACAAACTGGGGCTAACACTGCACCTTTTGTAGCTGCGCCAGATGTTAATGGTGATGTCTTCCAATTTGGTATTGGTTGGGCAGGTACACCCGATTTTAGTGGTTCTATAGTTTCTAAAGCACATGGTTTAAATGCAGATAAATTACCTGCAACTCTAGACAATACCAAGATTTATGAGTTGATGTATGAGACTCTGTTCAATGTGGAACTAGAATCTCGTAACCCTGAACCCACACCAGCACCCCAAGCTACCAAACAAACTGGAAATGTAATTTTTATCCATCCAGATGGGGCGAGTCCTTCTCACTTCATGGCGCTTCGCAACGTAGACAAAGGTCCCGATGGCAGATTGAACTGGGATAATATGTCCAATGCGGGTGTTTACCTGGGACACATGGAAAACCAGTTAACTGGTACTTCCAACGCTGGGGCGGTAACTCATGCTAATGGTGTCAAGGTATTTAATGAATCCTTTGGTTTAAATGAGGATAACACCACTGTCACCCCGGCTTCTGGGAAAGTTGGCTATACAATTTTAGAAGAAGCGATCGCAGCAGGTAAAGCGACAGCATTATTACAGTCTGGACACTTAGCAGAACCTGGTACTGCTGCTTTTGCTGCGGACACCACCAACCGTTTAGGTGACAATATTCGGGCGCGGGATAAATACGCCGAGATTATTGAACAAACCATCCGTTCTGGGACAAATATCATCATGGGTGGTGGTGAGTTGTATATGTTGCCAATAGGCACTACAGGTTTCCACGTTACAGCTGAAATAGATGCTTCAGAAACTAGAGCAGAACGCCGTCCCAGTATCAACCTGATTGATCTAGCGAAATCTTTGGGTTATACGGTAGTTTACACCGAAGAGCAAATGAATCAGGTGGTAAATAGCCAAAACCCACCGACCAAGCTTTTGGGTGTATTTGCTGCTGATGCTACCTTTGACGATCGCAACGAAGAAGAACTAGGACTAAATAGTTCTAATCCCCTACCTCTCTATGTGGCTACCGCACCCACAGTAGCAGAGATGTTGGAGGCATCTTTAAAGATTGTCAGCAAAGACCCTGATGGCTTCTTTGTAGTAATTGAAGAAGAGGGTACTGATAATTTCGGTAATCCTAACAATGCTGTCGGTACTGTTGAAGCTTTACGTCGGGCTGATGCTGCTATCGGTGTAGCGATGGATTATGTGAATAATGAAGATCCTAATACTTTGGTGATCACTGCTGCTGATAGTGATGCTGGTGGGATGCAGGTTTTCCAATATGTGCCTTATGTGCGTCCATCTGGCAACTCTACCACTAATCCCCCTCTAGCAAATACCGAACCTAGTGCGCCATTTATTAATGTTAACCCCACTACAAGTAATAGCAACCGTGCAGTTTTAGATGGTGTTAATGGCAGTACAGGTACACCTGAAGCACCTTGGAGACCTTTTACATCTGAAGATAGTATAGATGGTCCAATGGGTAATTTTGGTGTTGCTTGGGTGGGTACTCCTGACTTCCCTGGTAGCATTGTTTCTAAAGCGTATGGGATGAATGCGGACAAATTACCTACTACTGTGGACAACACTGAGATATATGATCTCATGTATCAGACTTTGTTCGGTGTAACTCCAGAGGAAGCAGCAGCACAACAGGAAACCCAACTGGTATCAGGAACTACAGAGGGTGATGAATTAATAGCTGGAAATGATGATACTAACTTTGATGGTATCAATGATACTGTGTTTACTGGTGTTGGAAATGATGAGGTAGACGCACAAACAGCAACTTCTCCGATTGCAGGCCGTAACCGGATCAATACTGGTAGCGGTGATGATACCATCTATGTGAACAAGGGCGATCGCGCTTTTGGTAGCAGTGGTAATGATGAATTTGATGCTACCGATGTTACTGGCTATCGTCTCTCTGGTGGTGCAGGAAATGATATCTTCTACCTGGGTGCAAATGGTCGCGCTTTGGGTGGAGATGGTGACGATCAGTTCTACGTCCAAGAGGGTGGTGGTAACTTGCTTGTCGGTGGTGCAGGTGCGGATCAATTCTGGATCGCTAATGTTGAATTACCTGATACTGCTAATACTATTGTTGACTTCCAGCAAGGTATTGATGTCATTGGAGTTTTGGGTATTTCTTCAGATAGTTTGACTCTTAATGTTGTTAATGGTAATACGGAAGTTGGTTTGCTTGGTCAAACTGTTGCTGTTGTTAATGGTATGACTGGTTTGAATGTAAATACAGATTTTGCGTTTGTGTCCTAATTTTTGGCAAGAAACGAACCACAAAGGCACAGAGAACGCAGAGAAATAAGTGTTAGTAGCTATGAACCAGGAAAATTCTTTCCTGGTTTTTTTGTTTTGATATTCAACGCAGATAAACGCAGATTAATTTTATATATTAGATATCTGGTGGTAATTAAATGTGCGTGGTTTGAAACCCTTGTAGAGACGTTCCGGCGGAACGTCTCTACAATCATTCCGGCGGAACGTCTCTACAATCATTTTCACCAGAGGTCTATTGATCTCTTAATCTCTGTGTCGCGCCAGTTGCTACAAGTCGGGAAACCCGCCCACAGCACTGGCTTCTCTGTGCCTCCGTGGTTCGTTATTCCGAATCTATTTCAATCGTCAAAGCCAACTGATATAATTTATTCCGAGAAATTGATATTTCTTTTGCTAATTGTCTACTAGCTTGAGAACGAGAAATACCCTGTTTTATCATTGCTAATAGTTCGGCTTTGAGTTCTGATTCTGTAATTTGTGGTTTACTCGGTTCTATTCCTGCCACTAACAGGGTATATTCTCCTTGGGGTTCTTTTTGTTGATAATGGGCGATCGCATCGGCTATTGTTCCCCGCCAAAATTCCTCATATAATTTAGTTAGTTCTCGTGCTATAACTATTTGGCGATCGCTTCCTAAAATATCTGCCAAATCTTGCAATGTTTCCCTCAACCTATGGGGAGATTCATAAAATACTAATGTCCTGGTTTCTGTTAATAATGATTCTAAATATTCTCTTCTTTGTTGACTTTTTGCAGGTAAAAATCCATCAAAAATAAATCTATTTGTGGGTAAACCGGAGGCACTTAAAGCGGTAATGGCAGCAGTAGCACTGGGAATAGGTACAACATCAATTTCCACATCCACACAAGCTTTAATTAATTCATATCCCGGATCAGAAATTCCTGGCATTCCTGCATCACTAACTAATGCGATCGCTTTTCCATATTTTAAATATTCTAATATTTCAGGAATGCGACTATTACGGTTATGTTCATGATAACTCATCTGCGGAGTTTTAATTTGAAAATGTTGCAGCAATTTACCTGTGTGTCTGGTGTCTTCTGCCGCAATCATATCTACAGATTGTAATATTCTCACCGCCCGAAAAGTCATATCTTCGAGATTGCCAATCGGTGTACCGACAATATATAATGTCCCTGGTTTTGGTTCATTTGCCATAATTATTATTAATATTATAATTGCAATTGCATCTTGATTAATTTAACAAAATTTCTAATTTAGAAATTTGGTTGACCGATATCAATTAATTTTTGTTCTATTTTTTCAGTCAACCTCGTATTTAAACATTGAATAATCAAAAATGACACAGACAAAACACAAATCACATTATTTAAACTTCAACCTGAGCAAGTCAATTAATTATTAATAAACTTCTCAAACACTTCCCCAAAATCCTTACGCACATAAGTATCATGGGCATACTTTAACCAAGTAAAAGCATACCAGTTAATAGCCTTAAACTGTTCTTCAGAAGTAGAAACATTTGTGGCACGACCAACGGTACTAGAAGCTGTATTTAAGCTAGTTTGAGCATATTGGTAATAAACAGAATTTTCCTTTTGAATGGCAGAAATTTTCAGTAAAGCTTTGTACAAGTCTTTCAATTGTGCGATGTAGGCTTTGGCAACATCTATAGAATAGTATTGATCACCCATACTCAACTTGATTTCAATATCCATGTCTACTGTTCCAGCCGTTTCTAAAGCCACATCTTTAATGATATTATGGCTATAATTATAACGCTTGAGTAGGCGTTTTTTGCTCACCGCAGAAGTACCATCAAGATGAATTAAAGCCAGATTTGTAAAACAGTATTCATCGGTTTTTGATTTAATTAAAAAGTAAATTTTTTCCCCTTCTTCGTGCATTACATAGTCATCACTATCAACTTTGTTGTAATCTTCAGGTTTAATGACAGCACCAATATCACTCAAACCCAGTGCATCCATTGCCATGTTCTTAAACATATATTTCTATATCTCCCAAAAGAAAAGATTTTTACTATTATACTGTAAATTAAATATCATTGGGTAAAAATTCGGATAAAAAAATTTCTGTTAAGCTGTAAGGACAGTTTTCAGGGAATGAAGATAAACCTGTTTCTCTTTCTGCACTAATAATAGGCAGTTGATAAATTTTTTCTAAAGAATTTGATAAAAATGAATTAAGCCTAAGATTTTGTTTCAATAGTTTTTCTAAACGTATACGTTGTTCTTTGATGGTTAATTGCCAACTACGAGAACGTAAGTTAGACTGAAATTGCCATTTTAATAACTGTATAATTAATACTTCTAATCAGCTTTCTAACTCGCGTTTTTCAGAACGTCCCATGTCTTCAATTTCTTCCGCCATATTAGCCACATCAATTTGATTAAATTGTCCGGTTCTTAGTAGATATGCTTGTTCTTGTGTCCAAGCATAAAAATCATTGTCATGAGTAGTTTTCTTCATAGATAAAATATTGTATAATTTCCCAATTACCAATCACTAATCATCAATGACCAAATCTGCATTGTTTGTAGGTTTAATTACCTTAGACTTAATTTACCTTGCCCAATCACTGCCCCAGAATAATCAAAAATTAGTTGCTGATGATTATACTGTAGCAGCAGGAGGTCCAGCAACAAACGCATCTGTTACATTTAGTTACTTAGGCAATAAATCTCAGCTTTTAGGGGTGCTGGGTTCTCATCTGATGACACAGTTAATTACTACCGACTTAGCAAATTATCAAGTCCCAATTATTGATTTAGATGCTAATAAACAAACATCACCACCAGTATCTTCAATTATTGTCACCCAAAGTACCGGAGAAAGAGCAGTAATTTCTATCAACGCTGTGAAAAACCAAGCTAATATTACCTCTATACCCGCCGATATATTAGAGAATATTGATATTGTTTTAATTGACGGACATCAAATAGCAGTAAGTAAGATAATTGCCCAAAAAGCTAAAACTCAGAATATCCCTATTGTTATTGATGGAGGTAGCTGGAAACCAGGCTTTGAAGAAATTTTACCTTTTGTAGATTATGCAATTTGTTCGGCTAATTTTTATCCTCCAGACTGTAAAAATCAAGAAGATGTTTTTAAGTATCTACAAAGTTTTAATATTCCCCATATTGCCATTACTCAAGGACCAAAACCTATAGAATATTTAAGTTATGAAAAGAGAGGTTTTATCAATGTGCCAAAAATTCAACCTGTTGATACATTAGGAGCAGGAGATATTTTTCACGGTGCTTTCTGTCATTATATTTTACAAACTACTTTCACTGATGCTCTTGAATTGTCCAGTAATATTGCGGCTGAGGCTTGTAAATATTTTGGTACACGCCGTTGGATGGAAAGTTAAATTAGATTTTAAATAATAAATAAACAAAGTAAAAATAAGTTTCTCGCATCAAAAAAGGCAACTGACTATTTAAACTTTGATAGCGAGTAGTGGGTGTAGGAGATGGTTGTGCATCTAAACCTAAATTTCTAGCCATTAAAACCGCACGTTTTAAATGCAGTGGATCACTAACAATAAGCACCTTTTTTAATGCGTAAGCAGCAGCTAATTCTGAAGCATTTTGAAGATTTTGGTGAGTAGTTCGAGATGTCGTTTCCATAAAAATATCAGCAGCTTTCACACCTTTATTGACAGCATAACGTTTACCAACTACCGCTTCTGCTAGTTCATCACCAGAACCCACTCCCCCAGTAAAAATGAGAGTGCGAACATAACCATTTTTATAAAGATTAATAGCGTGGTTAATACGTTCTCGGAACACAGGAGATGGTTTTTCTCCCCAAACTGCTGCACCGAGAATAATTGCTGCATCTGCCTGAATATGAGTATGATTGTTACCATAAAAATATATACTACTAGCTATAGAGGCGATCGCTAAAAATAGTGCAGATACCAAGCTAAGTGCCATCAGAACAAGTCTTGGTTTTTTAATGCGGTACTTTAACATAGCTAAAAGGGGAAAGTTGACATTAATATTAAATACTTAACTGCCACTTGCTTTTCCCGATCCAAGAAGGTTTAAATTCCTCCTGATGTAGTACAATCTAGTTTTTAGACATAATTTTGATGAAAGATTTACAAGAAATACTAAAAATTACTCGTGAAGTAGGTTGGGGTGCAGCTAAGTTACTGCGTTCTTATTATCACGGAACTGCCCAAAACCCTAACCTAGACGTACAGTATAAGCAGAATGAGCCTGTTACTGTTGCCGATGTCGCTGTTAGTGAATATATCCTATCCCAGCTACAGGCAGCTTTCGGTAATGAAGAATTTGGTTATATCAGCGAAGAAACCTATAAATCTCAACAGGGTAAAAATTCTGCTGAGTTGGTTTGGATCATTGATCCGTTGGATGGTACAAGAGATTTTATTGATAAAACTGGGGAATATGCAATTCACATTGCTTTAGTCCAAGATACAAGACCGATTTTAGCAGTAGTGGCAATACCAGAAGCTGAAAAGATATATTATGCTACCAAAGGCGGTGGGACTTTTGTGGAAACCGTTGATGGTTCTCGTCCCTTGAAAATGGCTGCTGATAAACCTATGGAAGATTTAACCTTGGTTGTCAGTCGTTCTCATCGTAATGAAAGGTTAGAATATTTACTCAAAAATCTACCCTGTCAAAAACAAAAAGCGATTGGAAGTGTAGGTTGTAAAGTTACTGCTATTGTGGAACAACAGGCGGATATTTACATTTCCCTTTCTGGTAAGTCTGCCCCTAAAGATTGGGATATGGCTGCACCTGAACTAATTTTAACAGAAGCTGGTGGTAAATTTACGCACTTTGACGGTAAGCCACTAGAGTATAACACTGGTGATATCAATCAATGGGGTGGTTTGCTGGCTAGTAGTTCTCAAGATCATGAAATATTGTGTCAGAAAGCAGAGCAAACTCTAGCTGAGTTTGTGGCTAAATGAAGCCAGGATAAAAGCGTTAAGAGAGATGTGAAGTATCGAGTGTGTGATGTAGGTGAACACACCCTGCATTCTACACCCTAGTTTTATAAATTTCTTTTAAGGGAGACATTAGTTATGCTATGGTTAGAAATCACCATAAATGAGAGTGATAATTTCTTAGATCCTTTCTTTTAGTTTTCAGCCTGATTTTCTCAAAACTCGGAGGCTGTGGCGTTAAGCGCAGTAGCAGTGGCGATCGCTAAGAAACCACTAGTTTGCACATAATCATGTCATCTAGCCGCATCAGCAGATGCTTTGCGATTTGGCTTGAGCAAGTCTATAGTTTTTTAGTCACCAGGAGTTCATATTCAAAGGCTGTGCTATACTTGTGGATATAAGGATTATTTTCGGTTGAGTAAGTCGTTTTAATTTCATTTAAATGCGTCTCTCCGAATCTAACTTTCTACACTCTCTGGTTTGGGAGACCATCCATCTATGTCGATTTACGTTGGAAATTTATCCTATCAGGTGACAGACGAAGACCTGAAACAGGCTTTTGCTGAGTACGGTAAAGTTAAAAGTGTGCAGTTACCGACTGATAGGGAAACAGGCCGCCCACGTGGTTTTGCCTTTGTGGAAATGGAGACTGAAGAACAAGAAACAGCCGCCATTGAAGCCCTAGATGGTGCTGAGTGGATGGGGAGAGATTTAAAAGTGAACAAGGCTAAACCCCGTGAAGAAAGAAGTCCTCGCGGGAGTTGGGGTGGCGGTGGTCGTTCCGGTGGTGGTCGTGGAGATCGCCGTTATTAATCCTGTTCTGAAAAATTTTTAAATCTAGAGTCTCCAGCAGATAAAGCCAAAAGTTCGACTCTGCTGAGATATTTTTTTAACTCTAGTTTGTATGTATTAACCCAAAAAAGGAGGAATAGGAATGACACAAGTAGTTTTAGGGGAAAATGAAGGTATTGAATCAGCTTTGCGGAGATTTAAGCGTGAAGTTTCTAAAGCCGGAATTTTCCAAGATATGCGGAAGAATCGCCATTTTGAAACACCTTTAGAAAAAGAGAAGCGTAAAGCAATAGCTAGACACAAGCAACGTCGTCAACAACGTTCTCGCTTCAAGTAGTCTCACAGGTGACAGGTGACAGGACTAAAATCTTTTGGTTTCTAAGTTTTATCATTAGTAGATGTTCCAAGCGCCTTGTCCGTTGTTATGACTCCAGAGTAATGTTTACTGCAACTGTAAAAACCAGTTAGCATCCCTTCATTATTCCGCTTAATTTCTGTTCTTTGTGGTGACGTATTATAACAGCCACAAGTAATTAGTACAGATTAATAGAAAAACCTGTTTGTAGTAGTGCTGTATTTGTTTTCGGCACTACTACAAGTTGTATTTAGGGTTTGCTGAGAAAGTCTTTTCGTGAAGGCAGGGAACAGGGAACAGGGAACAGGGAACAGGGAACAGTTTGAACTATCTCACATTACCAAATTTTCTGATTTATCAGACCTAAAATGCACTGTTTTGGTACTCTACCCTTCAAAAACCCTGCACCTATTTTCCTGTATATCAGCCTCCATGCCTTGATTTATCTAGGTTTGGTATTTTTTCAGCAAGCCCTATTTAGGTTAGAAAATAAGCTAAATTTCCGCCACTGCGCGTTCAATCAAGCGTCGAGCTAAAGTTTGGGTTCCAGTATGTTCATAGTAATTAGTTGACATATCTAGAAACGCCGCTACATAGTCTAATTTGTCATCACTAAATTCTAGAAAACCGTGAAAGTGACCAAGGACTTTCTGTGCGGTTAAAGCATTACCACTAACTATACCATTCATCCAACCTTTAACAGAATCAAGGCTTTGACCAATAAAGTCTAGTTTACCACTAGTACCGCTACCAGGAATTACATTGCTCATCGCTCTGAAAGTGGAGTTTTGGTCTAACTCTTGGGGATTCATCTGACTGATCATAGATAAAGATTTTTGGATGAAATCTGGTCCAAGAGGGATGATACCATCAACACAAATTAATGCTGCCATGCGAATCATTGATTCACCACTATATTCGCCTAAAGCACCGACAAAATCGCCAATACTATCACCGGGAATACCGTTAATTTGGCAAAAAGCGACTAATTCAGCTACTATTTTTAAGGTTAAGTCAATAGTTTGAGCTTTGTCTGGTTTGGGAGTGATGGAGTTTAAAAAACCGAAGAGGGGGATTGATTCACCAACTTTATTAGCCAAAGCTGCTGCACCAAGAGCTTTATCAGTACCATCAACAGTTTGATAAAGCCATAAAGCTGTTTGATAACCTTGGGATTTGTCATTGAAAAGATAAATCGCCCGTTCACCAATTTGCTGAATTAAATCCTCATCATCTTCACCAGTCACGGTTTTAATAGTATTAACAAAGCCCACAGGATTTTGCCACTCACCGGGAGCAATAAAATCTAAAGCGTTCAACATGGAAACAGTTAAGCCACCGGTGGGTAGTTCATCAACTAACTCGAAAATTGATTTACTCACAAAAATCTCCTGATTGATCTTTTGTTATCTGAAATTTAGAGTACAGGTCATTTCAACTGGGCTAAATCATCAAGATCAAATTTCTCTATCCAATCTTCGCGATCGCTGGCGTTAAACAATGGATCTTTAGAAATCACCTTGACTTGATACTTACCAACCAAAACAGATGTTTGGGTTTTACCCTGTTCTACAGCGGGATAACCATCAATTTTCTTAGTGCTGTTGGCATATTTTGATGCTACTGTTGGCGTGCTGGTGGTGTCAGAAATAGCTAATTGGGCTACAACTTTACCGTCTTTTTTCAAATTCGCTTCCGCAAAGCCTTTTTTCTCCTGGGTATAAACTCGCTCATAGCCATCTTCCCCTTCAGGAAAGAATGCGTTTAATGTGCTGCCCTGAGTAGCATTTTTAGCGACCGCCTGACCGCTTTTTTGTTTCGTGCTTTCCTGTTGTACCTGATCAAAACGACTGGGTGCTTTTGTAGCACAAGCTGTAGTCAGCAATAAAACAGAAAGTAATAAACCGGCTAAAATCCTGCGACTACGAGATAAGATCACGTTTGTTCTCCTTCTATGCTTGAGGTTGAGGCAACTATCTGCTCTAGTTTAGTCTTTGTACCAGAAAATTTACATTTTGATCATGATTGGTATTGAAGATGACTAATTTTTCCGCAGCTTTATGATTTAAGGCGATAAGCTATCACCGCATAGAAAGGATCTCCGCTAGGTAAACCCAACCACTGCAAGAAATTCGGGGCTGTTGATTGATTAACAATCACTTCAGGAGTGGTAAATCCCGGTACTGAGGCAAAGTAATGCTTAACTAACTCGACTCTAGACGTTTCTGAGGCATCTCTCCAGACCTGAATCGCCTTTTGATAAAACATCCGGTTAGAAAAGCTCATAATAGCCACACCACCAGGTTTAAGAATGCGGTGAATTTCGGAAAATACAGCCTCTGGATATTGGATGTACTGGACAGAAACACAGTTGACAACAGCATCAAAATTTTGATCTGGCAGGGGTAGCTGAGGCTGTTCATTGATATTCTGTACAAAATAATGGTTCAATCGAGGATTACGTGCTAGTTCCTCAGCATTGAGTCCATGTCCCTCAACATGGTCAAACTCTATTTCTTCTGGTAGATGAGAGACCCAACTACTCATCATATCAAAAATGCGCGTGTTGGGTTGGAGTCGCTGACGATATAAATCTGTTAATTGTTGAATGAAGCCTTCATCAACATGAGTGACAAAGCGTGGGTAGTCATAAAACAACTTGTCATCTGTGTCATCTAACTTGAGACGTTGATTTGGTCGCAACAGCATAAAAATTTGTTTGAGAAGTTTATGTGAGAAAAAAAATTCGCCTGATTTGGGTGAATTTAGTTAGTATTTTGATTTGAGATTGTGTATACTAACCGAAATAATTTTAGAATAAAACCGACACAAAATCTACAGTTCAGCCTTTTATTCGTATTAATTGAATGTTTTCTAAATCACCATTATTTGCCTCAATTTGGCAGCCAATTCATTTATTATCAAAATCTCACTATACTACTTTGTTAATATGGCTACTACCTTTATTGCTTTTTACTTCTGGTGAAAATAGCCTGATGGCTCATGATGAGGCTCTTTATGCGTGGAGAGCGCGTTTGATGTTTGATTCTGGTGACTGGATAGCGCCTTGGGAAAATGCCCATCATAAAACCCCTGGTTTTTATTGGTTAATTGCTATTTTTTATAAGTCATTTGGTGTCAGTGATACTACAGCACGAATACCTAGTATGATTGCTGGAATTTTGAGCATATTAGTTATATACGAAATAGCTAAAATATTACTTGGTAAAAAATTAGC
The DNA here is from genome assembly GCF_014696825.1 of Anabaena sphaerica FACHB-251. Lineage (NCBI taxonomy): Bacteria > Bacillati > Cyanobacteriota > Cyanophyceae > Nostocales > Nostocaceae > Anabaena > Anabaena sphaerica. The sequence goes on from NZ_JACJQU010000014.1 coordinate 71,776, forward strand.
TTACCTATCGTCTGCTATTTTGAGTGTGGAATTTCTCTGGCTGCAATATAGTCGCTTGTCAGCACCTGATGTACCAATGATTTTATTGGTATGTTTAGCTATTTTGTGTTTATTACAAGCTGAATTATATCCCAAGTATAGGCTTATTTATGGTTTGATTGTCGGTATCAGTTTCGGTTTAGGCTTCTTGATGAGAAGCTTTATGATATTTTTGCCGATGGTAGCATTATTACCTTATTTAATTGGAGAACATCGCCGTCATCGTCATCTTACCAACTCGATGTTATATTTGGGGTTTTTAGTCGGTTTAATTCCTACTTTGATTTGGGTGTGGTTTAACTGGCTGCGTTATGGTGGTGATAGTGTTGGCCAGTTGTTGGGTTTTGTGGTGCAACTTGGTAGTCGGGAACAACATGGAAATGGCATACTTTTCTATTTTTGGAATCTACCTTTAAAATCTTTTCCTTGGTTATTTTTCAGCCTTTTAGGATTAGGTTTGGTAATTCGTCAACCCATACCCAACTACCAATTTTTATTAGTGGGTTTTCCGCTCATCCTATTGACAGAAATTAGTTTATTTTCTACTCGGTTTTCTCACTATAGTCTTTGTCTTTATCCCTTTGTTGCTATGTTTGCGGCTGTAGGTCTAGACTGGTTAGGAAAAATTTACCACCAAGGAAAATCGACTAAAATTAAAGCATATCTTCCCCGAAATATTAGTTATGCCTTTGGTATTTTAGGTATTATTTTTGTTCTGGCTGGTATAGTTGCTTTAGTTGCAAATTTTGTTGATATTCAAAGGTATGCAATTCTAGCTGTAATTTCGGGCTTAGGTTGTTTAATTGTGCCTTTAATTTGGATTGGACGTTATCATTTTCATCAAAAATTTCTCACTGCTCGTTACTGGGTTGGTGGTTGGTTAATTGCCAGTTGGTTGTCTATAGCTACGGCTGGTAGTTTAGGGTTATTAGCAGACTTGAATCCTGAATTTAGAATGTTTTTTCAGCAAGAATCTATTGCGGCTATTCTCAAAAATCATCCGGTAGCTTTTGTGAAATCAGATGATAAAAATTCTGTATTAATTAATTTTTATACTCCTATTCATGGTCAGAATGTAGAGTCAATTTCTCAATTACCAACTTTGAGTTATGCTTGGATTTATACGCCTAAAGCTGGTGATTTAGCTAAAAATTATCGCGTTGTTGGTAGTGTAAAAGATTATCAATTAATTCAAGTTTTACCATTGTAAAAAAAGTTCGTAGTTAGGGCTTTAGCACTTTAGAGATTGATAGAACGCTCTCGACAAGATGCTATGCAGACACTACGAACAAAAATTGCTCTTAGAGGATGTTTTAAAAGTTTTTTATGTATAAATTAACCCCTCTCCAAACCTCTCCCCTGCAAGGGAAGAGGCTTTAAAATCCCCATTCCCTTGTAGGGAAGGGGGGTAGGGGGGTTAGGTTTCTGGCAATTGCTGGTTTCATACAATACTTTTCAAACAACCTCTGACATTTAATGATGTTTACCTATTGAGAAACAACATTAAATCTATTTAACATGAGTCTCTTGCTTAGTAGATTCCTTATCTTTGAATAAGTCTGCCGTTGCTAATAATAACTCTCTCAAACTTTGCTTTAATTGGCGTTCTTTTTTCGCTAATGCTGAACCTGCTTCACCCATTTTAGTTTCTAACTGAGAGTGTTTTTCTTCTACCTGTGTAGCGACTGTTTCAGCTTTGGGACGGGCTTGATTATACCAGGTTTTGGCATCGTCTAAATAGTCTTTGACTTCCCCAGAACGTCCGCCATAACGTGCAGCTAAATTGGCGCGGATAATGGCTACCTGTGCTTGCAATTGTGCGTAGCGTTTCTTTAATAAACCGACTTCTTCACTATCTTGGATGGCATTAACGGCTGATGCGATCGCATCTTTTATATTAGCTGATTTATCTTGATTGGTGTTTTCAATTTCTGCTAACATTCCATCTACTTCTTGTTGAAGTTGTTCTTCTTCATTATCTAGTTTCGCCTGGATTTGCTTTAGTTCTGTTTGGGTTTTAACAATAGCTTCATGTCTTTTACTATTTACTGCTTCTAATGCACCTTCAATAGAAGCGGTTACTTCTTCTTTGATTTCGCTACCTTTGTCTTGGAGGTTGTCAATTACTGTGGAAACAGCATCTTTAACTAATGTGCGTAACTCGCTAGAACCTTCTTTTAATTCACCAGCAACCTGAGCAACTGCGGACTTGACAATTTCGCGAATGTTCTCTGTTCTTAACTGTCCAGTTGCTTTGGCTTCCTGTAAATCGGCTTGGATTTTTTCTTTGATGTTGTTAGTCATTTTTACCCCTTAGAATTTAGCTAATTTGGATAGAAATTGGACATAATGCTACATTGACATTATGGCGTAGTATTTTTTCTCCAGACACCTCCTTTAGATAGAAAACACAGCATCAAATGGGTGAATTGTGCTAAATTACCTATTTGTGAGATAATGAATATTAGTGGTAATAATTAGAAATTAATTATGTGGCGTGTCAATATCACCTGTGATGGGGAAGCGTGGAAACGTTATGGTGCTGAATTTAAGACGATGGCGGGAAATTATCAAGGTGAATTGATTGGTTCTAAAAAACTTCCAGATGGCACTCGCATCATGTCTTACAAAATTGAGGATGTCAGTGATGCAGAGGAATTTCAAGAAAAATGTGCCAATTTTCCAGGCTTTACATCTGATTTTGAATCTTTATAAAAATGAAAAAACTAATGACTTTGATATTATTCACTTTTTGCTTGTGGATAATCAATTTTACCTTAGCTGCTAACGCTTTAGATACCCAAAATGGGGCAGAGATTTTTAGCGTTCATTGTGCTGGATGTCATATCAATGGTGGTAACATTATTAGAAGGGGAAAGAATTTAAAAAAGAATGCACTGAAAAAATATGGTATGGATTCTCTAGAGTCGATTACAAACATCGTCACCAATGGTAAAAATAATATGTCGGCATACAAAGAAAGATTGACAACTGAAGAAATTCAAAATGTGGCAGCTTATGTTTTGGAACAAGCTGAAAAAAACTGGAAATAACAATACACTAAAATATATGACTTTACCTCAAGAAAGCTATTTACAATTTACTCCTGATTTAAAAATTTGCCGAATTTTAAATGGAATGTGGCAAGTTTCCGGTGGACATGGACGCATTAATCCTAAAACTGCGATTGAGTCCATGTTTCAATATGTGGATGCTGGTTTTACGACTTGGGATTTAGCAGACCATTATGGACCAGCAGAAGATTTAATTGGTGAATTTCGTCGTCAATTAATTGCGACTGGTGGAGAAGAAGCAGTTAATAATATTCAAGCTTTTACAAAATGGGTTCCTCGTCCGGGAAAGATGACGAAAAAACTGGTTGAGGATAATATTGATATTTCTTTGAGAAGAATGGATGTTAAATCATTAGATTTAATGCAGTTCCATTGGTGGGAATATCGAGACTCTAATTATTTAGATGCTCTCAAATATATGGCAGAATTGCAAGATGAAGGAAAAATAAAACATTTAGCTTTAACTAATTTTGATACTGAACATTTGCAAATTATCACCGAAGCAGGAATCAAACTTGTTTCTAACCAAGTGCAGTTTTCATTGGTTGACAGAAGACCACAAGTAAACATGGTTAAATTCTGTCAGGAACATGACATTAAATTGTTTACCTATGGTAGTGTGTGCGGTGGTTTGTTATCAGAAAAATATTTAGGTAAACCAGAACCACGGGGTTTTGATTTAAATACCACCAGTTTGAAGAAATACAAAAATATGATTGATAACTGGGGTGGTTGGACATTATTTCAAATCTTACTTTCTACCCTGAAACAAATAGCTGATAAGCATCAAGTGAGTATTGCTAATGTGGCTGTGAATTACATTTTAAATCAGCCAGCGGTAGGGGGTGTAATTGTGGGTGCAAGGTTAGGAATTGCGGAACATCTAGAAGATAATGCGCGGGTGTTTGGGTTTAGTTTGGATGGTGAGGATATTGAAAAAATAGATGCGGTTTCGCAACAGTCACGGGATTTGTATCAGTTAATTGGTGATTGTGGGGATGAGTATCGACGTTAATTAATAAGTTATATTTGTAAGGTGGGTTAGCGATAGTGTCACCCACCATTTACTGTTTTTAGGTTTTCAATTACTTGCTTAGTATTACTCTAATTGGCTATCGTCTATTTCTTCAGGTTTATCTGAGTAATTGAACATGAAGACAAACTTGCTTTTAGGTAAAATTAATGTTGGAAGATAAAGTGGTTGCTCATCCCAACCTTTTTTCTTCTCACCTTTTGAATAGTAAAGTAAAAGGGTAGGAACATCTGGATACTCTCTTTTAGGTTTACTTAGCACCCTATTATTGATAAAACCAACACCTAGCCATCTAGACGGCTCTTGTCGTGTCAATTCTAGTCCCTCACCCGTTTTTCTTTGTCGAACAACATTGAGCCTTCCCTTTGAGATGCCTTTTGTCTTCATTTGAACAAGCAAGTCTTGAACTCTGTCATCTTTCCAGGGGTATCCAGGATAATAGCGGCTTTGTATATAAGCAAGAATTTTGATAAGAAAGTCAACTTCTACTTCGTGATACTCACCTTTCTCACCTATACTCTCATAATTAGCCAATAGCCTATCTAACTCTTCCACATTTCTGCTAATTTCTGATGCTTTCCACAAAGGGTCACGAGGAAAAATATGCGATCCTGGTATGAAAGCGTTAATGTCTGCTAAATTCAAAACATTAGAACGGGTAGGTTGGAGTTTTCGACCTACCCATACTGGCTTAATCTTAATATTGTGGGGGTCGTCACCAATTGCTTGACGCATCCCCTCATCAGCTTCATGAATTGCACGGAAATCTTCTAAAATATGTTCAGGAATAAAAAGGCGAGTAACATCTAATAATTCTTGACGATAACCAAACATTCGTGCGTGTTGATGTACTGTATCCATCATCTTTTGTTTGGCATCACGTCCATAATAAGTAATCATTAATCCCTCAATAGTTACACCACGTCCTAGTCGATTACCTCCAATGAGAATATTCATACCAGAATTGTATTTTGGTTCTTTATCAGGATTGCTGGCATCAATAACTTTTGGGATTGCATTTCTGAGTTTATGCTCTAATTGCATTACCAAATCATCTAATGGTGGTAAATTTGCTGTACTGCTTAATTCTTGATATGCTTCACTTAGCCATTTCAAAGCCTGTTCTTTTTTTGCTATAGATATTTTTCCTCTAATAGCCTTATCCATTTCTGTAACAAAACTGCGGATAACCTTTTCTAAAGTGCTATGAGTGATACGCTTATGGTCAATATGAGCCAGAAAAGAGTATTTAGCATCTGGATTATTTGCAGTTTGGATCTTATATATTGAACCTAAGAAGAAACAGCAAAGAGCTAATCTCAAACCAGGAGGAATATCCCAATTATTCCCAGGATTTATCTTGCCACCTTGTTTTTTTAGTTGATCTAGTTCTTCGATATCAACTTTTGTACAACAGTATTTACTATCATCCGCAAAAAATAAGTCTCCTCCAATGTAATTATTTCCAGGTTTAGGGAGAGCAGCACAAAAAACAGGTTTGCAAGGATGATCTAAATTTTGTAGTAATAAGCTTTGAGGAGTAGCAGTAATTTGTACATAGACATGATTAGCGACTTCTTTCCTAATGTTGCCTATTTTCTCAAAAACTGCACTATCTGGAACTATATCTTTTCCTTTTTTTGCTTGTTTAGCTTCGTTAGTATTTGGACTAGCATTATCAGCTTCATCATCAAATATAAGAGTAGGTACACTACAAGCACGAGAAGATTTGAGAACTTTCAGCAAATTATCTAAATGACGTACATTTTTGGTAGATACTAAAACAACGCCAGTATCTTCTATGTAGTCAAGTAATTGATTATTAGCGAAGTCTTCTGGATCATTTCTCCATTGTTCCCAGTTAAAAACAACAGGACCACCTTCAAGTTGATTAGCAAAACGATCAGCAGTTTGTTTACCCAGCCAAGTATTATCTGATGTCAAAACAATAAAACAACGGAAATTATTAGCTTGAGCTAGTGCTAATGTAGCAATGGTAGTATTAGTTTTACCGCTTTGAACTTTGCCGTAAATTAAGCCGGTAGTACCATCAGCTATTTTTCCCTTATGAGACTTACTCACAAGACCTGTACCATCAGCACCAACATCACCAAATCCGAAAGTTTTTGAGTAGACATCAACACAATTCTGGACTACTTCAACAGCAGTTTGTTTTAATTGTTCTCCGGCTATATCGCCAATTTTATTTTTAATTCTCTGAATAAGCTGATTTATACAATATCCATCGGTTGCAATATCTATCTTAGTCATCGGAATTATCCTATTTGCAAAAAAGTACACGAGGCCAGTCATTCTGAGGAACTGTTTGTTCCATCTTCTGTCTACCAGGTCCACTGACATGATAACTACCATGTGGTTTGCGAAACACAGATATATGCTGACCAGCAATCCCTGTATCTGTGTCCAATACACTCCAAAGACGTTTTTGGGGTATGCAGCAGATACCATCTTTATGACAGATGAGAGCTAAAAAAAGTGAAATCCCATCATATTTACTGGGTAGAATCTCTAACGATGATTCTTCTTGACTGCTTAAAGTGAAAGACCATGCAGATTTAGGTTTCTTAGAAACTTTAAAAAGAATAGCTGACTGACTGTTACCAGTGTCAACCAAGTAAATTGACGGGTGTATCCAGGATGCGTGAGTAATAGTTATCTGTTCCCCATGATCAATTAGTCGTAAAAATGCAGCACCATGAAGGAATTCCTGATCATTGATCATTGTCAAATGTAGGCATAGTAGAAAATTTACCCCTTTAGTATAATATTAACGCAAAAATACTGGTATTGATAGATTGAATTATTGACTTGGCTGATATTAGCTGATAATAAAAATAACCTCTTTGAGTAAAACCTATGGAAACCCTCACCTTAAACATACCTCCCGCAGTAGGTTTAACAGATGAGCAGTTTTATCAACTTTGCATTGCTAACGAACCCTGGAAATTAGAACTTAGCCAAACAGGAGAATTAATAATTATGCCCCCCACAGGTGGAGAAAGCGGAATTAGAAACTCAGATATTAACATAGAACTAGGTTTATGGAATCGTCAAACAAAATTAGGTAAAGTATTTGACTCCTCCACCGAATTTAAATTACCTAGTGGTGCTTATCGCTGTCCTGATGCAGCTTGGGTAAAATTATCAAGATGGGAAGCTTTAACCCCAGAAGAGAAAAAACGGTTTCCCCCCCTTTGTCCTGATTTTGTAATTGAACTACGTTCGGAAACTGATACTCTAGAAAAACTACGCACTAAAATGAAAGAATATAGAGATAATGGCGCACTTTTAGGTTGGTTAATTGATCCACAAACACCCCTAGTAGAAATTTATCGACCAGGAAAAAATGTAGAAATTATCAACTTTGATTTTCACAACCCACCAAAACTTTCTGGCGAAGATATTTTACCTGGCTTTATTCTCGATTTGCAGATAATTTTAAATCCATAGATTCTAAATTTATGGATTATGATTTATCAAAAAAATATTCCCAATGGCTACTTAGGTTTATGATTGGCTAACATTTGACGATATTTATCATTATTTTTTGCTTCTATCCATTTAGCTTTAAATATTGCCGCTGATTCAGCCTTAACTGGATCTGTATCATAAGGCAATATCTCTTTTTTATTATCTGATGATGTGCTATGAGGATTATATTTTCTGCCGCTTTTATGATTAGCATAGCGACGGGAGCGGGTATATCCCATTTGCAAGAATTTCCTCGCCATATCTGCTCCCACAAAATCGTCCTGTTGCAGATAATCTAGAAACATACTATAAATTTTTTCACTAGATTCTCTGGCGATATCAGGAGTTTTAAAGCGCCAATAAGGCAGAATTTCTGATTTATAAGGTTCAACCAACAATACTCCCTGTTCGCCTTTACCTACCTGATAAAGTTCTGGATTTTTACGAAAGTCTATGGACTTAAAATCTAAAGAATAATCAAAAGCCATGATGAGTTTATACTAAATATAAAAGTTAAAATAAAAGGTACAATCTTTTTTAACTTCTATCCTAGTAAATAAATTTTGTTGGTTATGCTACCCAGCAATGTCCTTGCACCAGGTAATCTGCGTAAAGTTCATCACATTGCCCTAAATGTTCGGGATATGCAAGCTTCCCGTCATTTTTACGGTCATATTTTGGGTTTACACGAACTCACAGGGGAGGAAGTACCAGCAACTTTGGTGGAACTTGTGAATGCGGGAAAAGTCGCTAATTTTGTCACCCCAGATGGAACAATATTAGACTTATTTGGGGAACCGGAATTATTACCACCAGACCCTGACCCCAAGAAGTCCTTTACTAGAGCATATCATTTGGCGTTTGATATTGATCCAGAATTATTTGATCAAGCTGTGTCCGTGATCAGAGAAAATAATCTAGTAATTGCTTATGGACCCCTTACCCGTCCTACAGGTAGAGGGGTGTACTTTTATGACCCCGATGGGTTTATGATTGAAATTCGTTGTGATCCTCATTAAATGAGAAAATGGAAAAAGTTTTAAAAGTTATTGAAGACGTAATTACTAACCCACCAATTCCTCACGAACCCTATAAGCAATCTTTAAAAAATTGGGCGATGTATTGCTTACGCGATAGAGGTTTTATTGTTGTATATGCCCAAAAAGGTGATTTTGCTGTGGAAGTAAAAGGAGGAGGAAAGCTGTATTTTAAAGTTACCAATAATGCGGTTGATTTGGATGATAATATCAACTGGATAGTGTGGGATGGTGCAGCTAAAAAAGTCAGTTTAATTCCGCAAATGTTATAATATTATAGTAGGTTGGGTTAAGCAACAGCGCAACCCAACAAAATCTTGATCATGTTAGTTTAGTCTGCACGATAGCACATAAATCTTTTTTAACGAACCACGAAGAAACGAAGAAACGAAGGGAAGAAAGAGAAGAAAGAGAAATAGAAGAAGTTTTGACAAATAGATTGATATTTCCCATATCACAGGATTATTCATTTATTTAGACCAAACTCTTGCGTTCTTTCTTCGCGTCTTTGCGTGAGATAAAAAAATCATTGTTTCGCAAATACTAGAAAATGCTGCTGCGGTAATGAATTTTTACTTTCCTGCAAAACTAAACCTACTGCTTGCATTTCTTTTTTCACTTGTTTTTGAGTCATTTTGTGCAAACGTTTAATCATAATAAAGGGATTTTCAGCCCGATATTCTACTAAAACAACTCTACCACCTGGTTTTAAGGCTTTAACAATTTCTGTCATCACTTCTTGAGGATATGCTAATTCATGATAAGCATCAACCATAATTGCTAAATCTATGCTTTCTGGTGGTAAGTTAGGATTAGTTAAAGTTGCTAAAATTGGTTCAACATTATTGATATTTTTCTGTTGTTTAAAATACTCAATAATCTCTAACATTTCTGGCTGAATATCTACCGCCAAAACTTTACCTTGTGGTAATGAAGGTGATATTAAAAAACTTAAATAACCTGTACCAACACCAATATCTGCAACTACATCATCAGGTTTTAAATTGAGGAGATTGACTATTTGACTAGGTTTTTCTTCCGCTTCCCGGCTGGGTCTTTCTAACCAACCTGCACCTGTATAACCCATGACTTGAGCAATTTCACGACCAAAGTAGTATTTACCGATACCATCATGGCTGTGATTTTGTCGCTGTTCGTAAATGGGAGATGCTGCTGTGGGAAGGTTGGAGAAAGTAAGTAAGATTCCCCAACTGAGAAGAAGGATGAGTATTAAATTATAAATGGTTCTAAAGAGCGATCGCACCATTTCCCCTCTATTAATTCTGTAACTAGTGGTGTAATAATAAACTTAGCAGGGAAACCTGCTTTCACATCCACCCGCACACAGGAATAAGGCTTTTTCCTCTGGGAACCGTAACCGCTGCGTCCCACATAAAGCAGTGAATCTGCAACTTTGCGCGTAGAACCACCAGCAACATCAGTAAAAGTTTCCATCAGTTCTGTCCCTTCCTCCCGTTGACGACGGGGACGACGACCACTGCCACCACAGACAATATAATTAAGGTGAGAATCAGCATATCCTGTGTCCGTTGTCCGCAGATATTCCAAACAGTGCGCGTGACCATTGAAAATCACATCTACCAACGGTCTACCTTGAGTTATATTACCCAAAGTCGCCGCTACTTGCTCAAATACTCCCCGCAAGCGATGACGCACAGCTAAAGTTTGTCCTTGATGCCACTTAGTTGCTTCTGTAACATAAGGAGGATGATGGAAAAATATTACCCGTCCCCGCACTTCTGAATTATGCCAAGATTCAATTAATCGATTTTGCAACCATTGTAGTTGTTCAAAATCAATATCAGCAGGTGTATGAGATTCTAATTGCTTTTCAATATCCATCTTGACTTCGTTGAGTTGGTCTACCTTAGCACCCAAGTCAGCCAGTTGTTCAGATTCGTCTGCATTTTCGGATTTGAGTTTGTCACACTCTGCCAAAATTTGCAACTCTTCTTGTTCTATCTGTTGACGACGCTGTAGCAACTCCCGACGGTAAATATCTCCTGCTTGGGTTTCTGGTAAGGGTTCTGGTGTATTAAAAGTATTAGAATCAAGGGCAAAAAAGTCAATCCCGCCATAATGAAAACTATAATACCGATTAGGTAAGCGGGTAAATTGTCCCGGTTGGTAATGCAAACAGCGACCTGTATTACTTTTAGCGGTGTAATGTGCATCTAAATGATTTTCTAAGTCTGCTGGAGAAAGAGCAGCTAAATAATCAATAAATGCCCTTGTATAAGCGTCGCCTTGATTTGACCCATGCCAACCAATCTCAATATCTCTGTAGCGTAACATCCGACGCAAAGGCAAGGTAGAACCTGTCACCAACCGATACATTAAAGGCACATCATAGTAATCATGATTACCCAAAACTGGCAAAATTGGTAACTTAAAAACCATCCGGTCATAAGTAATATTTTTGGGGTTTTCACCACCTACAATAAATTCCCGGTAAGGTTCAATAAAATTAGCCGGATAATACTCACGGGAACCCACCACATAAATTACATCACCAGTATGTAAGACAAAACGGCAATCATCCCCATGATTTAACATCATTTCCGCAACTTGGCGTTGAGGATGGGAAGTGTACTGAGATTTAGTTCCAGTGTCGCCAATTACCATAAACGAAAAATCTGGACTGTCCTCTCGGCCATCATCTAAAATCATCGAGGTTTGGTCAATTCCTCGTTGCTTAATACTAGGATGCAGCCATCGCACCCGTTGTTTCATCTTTTGAATTTTTACAGGAACCGATGGTTCAGAAATCAATTTCATAGCTGAAATTAGCTAACGCCTAAGCTGATTCTAACGAGTTAATCAATCTTTGAAAATCAAATATCTGATCTAATGCTAGTGATGTTACTGAGCTATCTGATATTTATCTTTCATTTAGCATAACACCGTTATCTAGTAGATGAATATTTTTACCTAAGTCTTTCGTATGATTTTAACATATTTGATGAGTTTTCCTTCATGAAAATAACCAGATGACTATCTTCAAGTTGGTATAATATCGACATTTACGAAAAATAGGAAACAGATTTTAATCTTTATCTCCTGAGAAAATTAATTATCCGAGTTATGCTATAGACTCAACTCCTGTGAGCAAAAGTTATAGGGAATATTATATAGTGTCATCCGAGATGGCATTGCTCAAAAACTAATTGGGCAAATTTTGCCTAGTTGTCAAATATTGACGTGGCTTTTTAATTTATTGTCTCTGACTATTTGTAGAAAATGAATGAATCAATCATTACTCGGTTTTTATCTCCTCAACTACAGAAAATCTATGAGCAAGTTATTACACCTTACCAGAAATGGCTGGTATTTGTTTTGTTCTTGATAGTAATTGATATCTTTTTATTAATTGTTTTGCAACAAAATTGGCTTAAGTATATAGAGATTCCCCTTGGGTTATCAATAGCCATCATGGTTGGTGTGTTAACCTCTAGGCTGTTTGATAAATTCTTCAATTATTATTTGTTAGAGTTAGCTATTAAGCAAAAAATGAATGGGGAAATATTAGTAGTCAGTAATATTATAGCCAATGGTCTTATTTCTCTGATCATCTTCTGCATTTTCGCTCAGACTCATCAAATCAATCTCTTGGGTTTAGTAACGAGTTTAGGAATCGGAGGGGTAGCTTTAGCTTTTGCAGCTAAACAAACCTTGCAACAGTTATTAGGTGGAATTGTCATTTATATTGATAGACCTTTTGTAGTTGATGACTATATCGGTTTACCTGATGGGACATTTGGTAGAGTAGAATCCATAGGTTTACGTTCTACTAAAATTAGAAATTCCGGTAAGGGAACTGTAACTATAGTTCCCAATGATTCCCTCATTGAATTAAATATCGAAAACTTCACAGGAGGAAGAAAAGTTGTTTCCTTAATTTATTTGAAGTTCTATCAAAAAATCAACGAAAATGAAAGAGCTTTGATTCGTCAAGTTATCTTAGAAAGTACCAAGGATCTATTTGGTATTGATTCGCGCAATACCGAAGTAAATTTTAAGGATATATACCAAGATGAAAAAACTAATACTACTCAGGCACAAATTAGCTTTTTTATTCTCGGTGCTGGTGACATAGGTATGGATATGCGTCATCAATTGCTAGATATAGCTAAACAAAAGATTACCATGCAACTTCAAGGATTTGGTATTAATTTTGAGGTTGCAGATGAAGCAGTGAATATTGATGCACCCATCACCATCTAAATAAGTAAAATGCAGATTTTAGTCGATATCCAAAATTGGTTGCCACTTGACGCAGAAACACGCAAATTTCTGATCTCATTGGGAATCAATTTGGGAATTTTTGGTTTCTTTTTTATCGTATCTTTGCTAGTGGGTAAATATACTCCTGGGTTATTAACAATAATCATTCATAAATTTACACCACATCAAATAGTTAAGCTTTATGAAAGCTTAATTAACCCTCTAGAAAAACTCCTGGAAATTACAGGGACGTTAGTTCTTGTTTCTGTATCTTGGAATTTGCTGCAACAATATACAGGACTTTATCAAGTTCTAAAATTTTTTCTAGATTTCGCAGTAATTAGCAGTTTTGCGGCTTTAGCATCTCGCTTGTTTCGTCAAGTTTTGCGCGTCTATGGAATTGATTTAATTCGCAAAGTAGGGTTAGAAGTTGATGAATTATTACTCGTTGTTGAAACAGTCGCTAATGTCTTTATTGGTTTTATAGCAGCTTTAGCTTTTGCTCAAAGTCAGAATGTCAATTTAATAGGTTTAATTGCAGGTTTAGGTATTGGGGGTATAGCGGTTGCTTTTGCGGCTCAAAGCACTTTGGAACAAATTTTTGGCACAATTGTTTTATATCTAGATCGTCCTTTTGTTCCCGGAGAATACATTCGCGTCAATTTAAGTTCTCAAGGTACATTATTTGCTCGTGTAGAATCAATTGGTTTGCGTTCCACCAAGCTGAGAACTGCTGCTAAAAGTACCTTGGTAATTGTTCCTAACTCAGTGATGGCAAAAGTTGATATTGAAAATATCACTAGAGGAAAAAAGTTAATGGTCTTGCTTTATCTTGATTTTCCGAGAATTCTAGAAAAACCTGAAGAAGCATTATTAGAAAAAGTGATTAAGGAAAGTACCATTACTTTATTTGGAATTGACCCCAACAGTACAAAAATTAACTTATTTCCTCAAGATAATCAACCAGGAATTCGGGCTAGGGTGAGTTTCTTTATTTTGGGTTCCCATGAAAATTCAATTGACTTTCGCAAGCGGTTACTAGAATTAGCAAATGAACATATTTCTAAAAAATTGCTTGGTTACGGTATAGAATTTAAGATGCAAGAACCGACTCTTTATGTTGAGTCACCCATGACAATTTAATTTTCAGATTTTTCAGATTCCTAATATCCCCGGCTTCTTAAAGAAGTCGGGGATCTAAAAAATTCCTTAGTCTACCAACTGAATTACCCCCCACTGTCCATTTGTCAACCACTTAGGATCAGCTATTGCTAATTCCTCCAAAACTTCGGCTTTCAAACCTGCGGCAACTTCAGATTTCAAGGTGCGTAAAGCTACCATTGGTGCTGGTAAGTAAGAAACTATATCTGCAAATTTTGTGGTAAAATTCCAATAGCGATCGCCTAATAAACGCCGATAATTAGCATCACCTTTGACAACTATTAAATTCGACTTCCCTAACTCATCTGTAAGTGATTTTGGAATTTCCCAAAATGTTAAAGGTGAAGTCCAAAAATAGTCTTCAGTTAACACTAACCTACCGGAAGTCAGATTTTGTGTTAATCTCTGTCCCAAAGCTTGAACTTGAGGATGACTGCATTGTTCTAAAAAATCCTGAGTATAATGCACATCTTTTATCATCGCATCAGATACAAAAGTTGGATGGGGCTTTAAGTGAAGATAAACCTGATTTGCAAAGCCACTACCCAAGAGAAAATCTACTAAACATAAATCACAAATTAACTCAAAACCTGCATTATCAACCACAAAATCAATGCGATTATTTGGATATTTAGTTAATAGCTTAGTAACAGCAAAGGATTCATCTACTAAAATGTTACTTAATTGAGTCTGAATATTAAAACTACTCCTATCATCCTCAAAAGCTGACCATAAACTTAAATCAACTCGATTTCCCCACAATGCAAAATATAATAAAGCAATTAGAGATGATTTGCTAGGTTTACCTGCTTTTATGGACTCATCCAACCATTCTTGTACTTGAGTACACAAAGAAATAATCGGATCAATTGATGCTTCTAAACCTTGTTCTTTTTGTAATAAAAATGGATCAACACCTTGCCATTTTTCTGATTGAAAGTAATTAGTAATGTTGAGAATTAGACGATAAAAATAAGTTTCTGCAAAAAACCAAGGTACATCTACCCAACGCTGATTTTTATAGGGTTCTAGATATTTTTCCCAGTCGTTAAAATCTACACCACTGTCATTTGTTAAAGGTTGTAGATATCCGCTTGGTAATTCTAATGCTAATTTTTCCAAGCTTTGATTTATCTCGGAGGTGAAGCTATTTTCTCTAATTACACGACGTGCAATATCTGGCATTCTTTGAGTTACTGTAAACTCAGTAAAAGAGCCAGCATCTGAGCCTACAAGGGGTGCTGGTAGTGGTAAATTGGGGATTTGAGGTTTATTCACTAAAAACTGCTATCTCCTGCTAATTTTTAGTTATTTTAACTTAATTTTTTAAATTTATAACCCCTAATTTTGAGATAAGTCGGAGATATTGCATGGTTTAATTAGTCGTTCATCATTGCTTTGGTAAAAATTCACCTGTTCGTATAAGTCACTAAAATCAATCTAAAAATCTATTGTTTCCAGTTTTAAAATATCTGATTCTGTTTCTAATTCTGTGAATGAATATCCATTTACCCTTTAGCAATTCAGGAGGCAGGAGATAGGAGGCAGGAGGCAGGAGGAACCCACATTTAAAAACGTAGGATTGAAGCAAGGACGCTTTGTATTTCGTGCTACGCATCTCGATACAATTCTTTTTTTAAACTGGGCTTTAAACCCAGAATTAAAGTTTTTATTGATACTTCTTTCCTCCTGCCTCCTGCCCTCTTGCCTTGCCATAACGACAATTTTCAACGCCTACCTACTTATATACATTTGAAGTTGTTTACTGGCTACTTTTAGTCTAAGTCTTACTAACTAATTTTTGTAGTAAGGGTGGGAGTGGATGATTCTCAAACTGGGAATATTGGGAATCAATTCGGTGAGCTTTTTGAACCGTCCGTTGAAAAAACAGATTGGCTAATTTTAATTCCCGAAAAATCTTTTGCGGATCTTCAAGATGGGTTGTGGGTAGTTGCTGTCCCATTTTTTTGAGGACTAAACCCATAGGAATTTTAATTTCATCCTGGAGTTTAAGAAAACGGGTAAATATGGGGGCAAAAGCGGAAATTAAAGAACCAGCACCTCCTCTAGCTTGTCCCCAACCGATGTAGTAAATCCCTTTGTAATCTTCAAGAAATGACCCTCCATAACATTGTACTGTTGCTCCTTCCACCCGTTGCAGTTCTGGAGGTAAAAATGGATAAGCAACATGAAAACCAGTTCCACAAACAATTAAATCAAAAGTTTCTCGACTACCATCCGCAAATTCAACTTCCCCACCATCTAAATGTCGTACCTCTGGCTTATAGGTAATGCGACCGTGTTTAATATAGTAAGGCACCTCATTATTTAAGGTCGGGTGCTTATCAAAAATTCGATATTTGGGTTCGGGTAGACCATAATCTTTGTGCTTACCGAAGGTCAGCAAAATAATTACATAAGCCATAAACCGCTGAAACCATTCTGGCATCCACCATTCAATTAAATCTAAAACTGGAACACCTACAAAGGTTTTGGGAATAAACCACACAGATTCACGCATACTCAACACAGATTTAGCTCCCACCCTAGCTGCTTCTGCGGCTATATCACAAGCTGAATTCCCTCCACCAATCACCAGAACTCTCTTACCACGTACTTGCTGGGGATTTTTATAATCTTTGGAATGAATGATCTCCCCATCAAATTCTCCTGAGAATGTGGGAAAACGTTTGCACCAGTGATGACCATTACAAATGATAATCCCTTTGTAAATTCGCTGTTCCCCATTATCAAAGGTAACTTCCCAGAGATTATTTTCAACAGGTCGCACGTAGCTAACTTGACGATTTAGTTCAATATTTTTACGTAACTCAAAATGGTCAGCAAAGGAGTTTAAATAATCCCGTATATTTTTAGCACTGGGAAAGTCCGGATAATTATCCGGCATGGGGAAATGGGTAAATTGGGTAATCTTCCGTGATGAAATAATGTGTGCGGTTTCATACACACCATGATACCAATTTCCACCAATGTCATCACTGACATCAACTTGATCGTAGGGAATACTCGCACTCTTGAGTGCTTCAGCCATACCCAATCCTACAAAACCAGCCCCAAGAATTAAATGCTTGTGAGTAGTGTCCAACATAATTCTGAATTTTTACTTGACTATTTTCTAAACTTTTGGAAGATACCGAGTTAACCCACTCACAAAGAGGGAATATCTCATAAAGATATGAAAAGCTTGGGCTACAACATCAGGGAATACGTGCCATTTATTGGCAACATACCTCTAATTGCTGCCCGCATTACCTGTGTTAGGTCTGTTGTCATATATTCCGGAACATCCTGGCTTCTGTTGGCTAGAGTTCCATATCATTCCGATTGCAGAATTGGAGTACGACTAAAAAATTGATAAACATCGGGAAGCTTGATGTGATATTCCTTAACTTCATTTTTGTATTTATTTCTGCCGACTTGTTATTAGCTTCAAATGTTAGGTGAACTGATGAAGCCTAACTGTAGCAGTGAATACGGTATTTTAATTTCAAAAAAATGCTGAAAATATATCCCAGATCGCCAATTATTAAATAAATATAGCAATCTGGTATAAGAATTATTTTTACAACTTTTTATCAAAAATAGTTAAAAATTTTGAATAGATGCTATGGAAGATTGATATTAACTGTAAAATCAATTCACTCAACCCACAATTCAATGTACAGATATTAATGTTAGGGAAGCGGAAGCGATCGCACTAGCAATTTTGCGAGAAAATGCTTTAAATTTGTATGGACAGAGGTTAAAGGGGGAGTAAAAGACTATGATAGTGATATCTTTGTAAAATTACACTGTCAAGCACTTTGCATTTACTCCTATTAACTTTCCTCAGCCAATATAAAGAAATATGGAAAAAATGGTAAGCAGTAGGGATTTTAATAACTAAACAATTGTGTTATTGACTGCAATAATGTAAAATTATAGTCGTTACGAGAAAATAATTATGTTTACGCAAGTTACACTTAAAAACTTTAAAACCCATAAGCTGACTAATGTAGAGCTTCATCCAGTTACTTTGTTGATTGGTAATAATAATTCAGGTAAGTCTAATCTTATAGAAGGTATACAACACTTTTCTAACCTTGTCAGAAGAAGTTTTCCTAACAATCATAAAAAAACTGTTAATCTCTACGGAGATTTATATCCTCATCGTTATAGACTAGCTGCTGATAATGAACCAATGGGGTTTACTATACATTGGCATAATTCCAATGGAAGTATTATTTATGAAATAGAATTGTATGAAAATCAACACTTGGAAAATGTTGTTAGCTGTGGATGTAAGGAAAAAATAAAAATCAGACTAGATAGTAATAATGAAAAGGTAATTACCAGTGGATATGAACAGCAAACTCATTTCATTAGTTTAAGTCAAGATATTGAAAATAGTACATCTTTAAAACCAGAAGAAAAAAAAATATGTAAAGATTTTTTTCTAGATTTTATCAACACATACACTTATCACTTTCAACCTGATTTTTTAAAAGGGTTAGTTAAAGATGATCAAATAGAAAAGAGTGATTTTATTCAAATTCCTGCTGAATTAGGTAGTACAGGTTGTGGACTGCAAGCAGTAATTAAATATATCAAAGACAAAGAAGAACGGATATTTACAAGATTTACAGCTTTAATGAGGAGATTTGAAAATAGCTTTCAAGGAGTTCTATATAACGAGAAAACTTCAAAACTTTTGTGGAATTTTGATTTAGGTAGAACAGGAATTATTGAGGCATTTAATCCTGAATCAGTTTCAGATGGATTTATGAAAGCAGCAGCTATTAGTCTTCTTGCTTCTCTTGATATACCACCAAGTTTGATACTGTTAGAAGAAATTGAAAATGGTGTAAATCCTGGAAATATTCAAGAATTAATGCGTTGGATTTGGCAAATGACATCTCCCAATTCAGAACAGTTAACATCTCAATTTATCATTACTTCCCATAGTCCCTCTGTTTTACGCGAATTTCATAATCATTTAGATCATGTCTATACAGTGCGGTTGGAAAAACGTAATAGGAAGAGTGATGTCAGAAATCTTAATACATCTCTGGAAACACTTGTAGGTATAGGCACTGTAGAAGGTGAGATCATAGATGATGAAACTACAGGTAAAAAGATAGTTGAGATACCAAAGTATCAATTAGCAGAACTTTGGTATTCAGGGACAATTGGTTAATTAGGTGGGTAATTAGGGCAAATGTGATGCTAGAAAGAAATATAGGCATTGTTGGAGATGGAGCAACTGATATAGCAATTTTTAGAAAAATCTCTGAGTGTATTTTATCTGATGGAGAGCAAAACAATGTAACTCTTAACTATATCGAGTTAAGGAGGCAAACTATTCATGATGCTGTAGAAAAATATTGTCGAGAAGCCAATAAAATTACAGACGGTTGCTATTTAACAGGTAAACAGGCTTTAGATTTTAAAAATTCAGTCACAAACACTCTTTATGGTGCTTTTGCAGACTTTGAAAGTGAACTAGAACTAATTTCTAATCGAGATATTATCTTACTTACTGCTGATAGTGAACATACATTTTCTAACCCTGATGACTATTTTAAAGATTGGAGATTTAGTATATCTAAAATATTAGTAGGAAGTATAGAAGAATTTTATCGAGCGAAAGCAAGAGAAGGGTATACCCACGAATATCTACCTGTAGTAATTCCAATTGTTGTTTTTCCCTCTACAGAAATATTTATAGCTGCTGCCAAAATAGATACCCAAAAATTAATTAAGGAAGCTTATGGTAAAAAACCAAGAGAATTGAAACAATTACTTTATGGTACTACTGAACTGCAAACTTTAAGCGATGAAGAATTTAATAAAAAAGCATTAGATTTTATCAACTCAGAAAGCATAGGCAGAATTTTTCAGAGTGTTCCTGAATCTCGCACTTTTATTCAAACTTTATCTCTAGGTAAATATAGTATCTAAAAACAAAACCTACCTCTTCAAAAACTTCTGCCGCATCTTCACCACAAAACTATTAACCTCCGGTATTCTCAACCAAGCTGCAAAAACAGCAAACACCCCAATTCCCACTGCACCAGAAACACACAACTCAACTATTAAAACAACTAAACCCTTATTCCCCAAAACCTGCTGACAAGCAACCAAAGTCCCATAACTTGCAAATCCAGCACCCATACTACCCGCAGTTAAACCCATAATTGGTAAACTCCATTCCCGCAAAGGTAAACCGTTCAATTTACGATTTAGCAACCACAACAACATTAACATTGAACTACAATTTACCCCAACTGTAGCTAACACCAAACCAGGCGCACCAAAAGGTTTAACTAAAATAAAATCTAAACCAGCATTGAGTAAAATATTAAAAATGCTAATTCTAAAAGGTGTTTGTCCATCACCTAAAGCATAAAATACCCTAACTAAAACATCACGCCCTAAATAGGCAAACATTCCAATTCCATAGGCAATTAATAAGGAAGAAACTAGCTCAGTTGCTTCTTGTTTAAAAGCACCCCGTTGATAAACTACCTGCACAATTGGCTCAGATAAAGCTATCATTAATGCCCCTAAAGGTAGCATCGTTACCGCAGTTAATAAAAGTCCTTGACGAATGCGTAATTTTAAATCTGGCCAGTTTTCCGGTTCTGCTAATTTGGCAAATATTGGTAATAAAGGCAGTAAAATAATATTAGAAATAATCCCTAATGGAGTTTGTACTAATAAATTGGCATAGTTAAAACCTGCGGCTGCACCTTTAATGGGACTGGCAAAATATAAATCTGTGGCAACATTAATCGGCATCATTCCCGAAGAAACTGTTGCCGGAGTCATGATTTTAATTACTTCTTGAACAGCGGGAGATTTAAAATCAAATCTCAGCTTTAATGTTCCTAAACCTAACCGCCACTGCACAATTAACTGCACTGACCATTGCAAAATTGCTCCGGCCAAAGTTCCCCAAGCTAATACCATGCCACCGATTAAAGCGAATTCTGGTTTGATGATATCTTTGCCATATTGCAAAGCCAAAATCCCAATACCTGCAACTACGGTAATGCTGGATAATAAAGGACTAATTGATAGTAACCAATATTGATTTGCTGCATTGAGAGTACCGAAACCAATGCCAATTAAACCGGAAAATAAGGCCATGGGAGCCATTATTTGTAGTTGACGAATGGCGATCGCTCTCGTGCTAGGTTCTAAACCATAACCAACTATATCAATAATTGGTTCTGCCAAAAAAATCTGAGCAACTGTCACCACCAACAATAACCCACCGACTATGGTTGTGACTGTTTCTACTAAGGGTGCAGCTTCTTCTCGTTTGCGCTTGGCTAAAACGCTAACAATGGCACTATGTAAGGGACCATTGACACCACCGAGTAAAATTAGCAGAAAACCGGGGATAATGTAGGCGTAACTGTATGCCGTAGCAGCAGCACCAACACCAAAAACAGCCGCTATGGCTTGTTGCCTAATTAAACCAAATACTTTACTAATTAAGGTAGCTGCGGCAACTATACCAGCAATGCCAGCAAAAGAACGAGAGGGTTTTTGATCTTGTTGTTGTTGAGTCACGAATATTAATAGTCAGTTGTCATTAGTCATTAGTCATTGGGTAAAGGCAAGAGGCAAAAGATCAATATTCTTCCCCTGCTCTCTTCACTGTCACCTGTCACCTGTCACCTACTTACACCCCAAACTATCCCTTGTAGAAATACCAGTTACAGGATTAACACCATCAGCCCTTTCACACAATAGCGACACCTGATAACGGTCAATCAAAGCGTCTGTAAAATCAGCACCTGTGATATCCGCATCATAAAAGCGGCTACGGGTTAAAGTGGCTTCTGTGAAAATAGCGTTTTTTAGATTAGCACCATCTAGGGTAACTCGATCAACTAAAGCACCTGTTAAATTCGCATCTTGTAAATTTGCCTTTAATAACACACCCTTTGTTAACATGGCGTTAGTTAAATTCGCACCTTGAAAATTTGTCCCGCGCATTTCTGCGGACACAAAATTGACTCCTGTTAAATCAGTATGAGAAAAGTCACGATTTTCTAAAGAAGCGTTGTTATAGTTAATGGTATTGATTTGCGCGAAAGCAGGTTTAGGATTAATAATTATCCACAACCAAGCTAATATCAAAATCAATATTAAACTAAAAAATCTCAACAAAAATTTTTTCATAAGTTTATTAATTGTCAGTTGTTCAGTTATCTCGTTTGTCTCGTTCCCAGTCTGAGACTGGGAATGTCGTTACAGAGGCTCTGCCTCTGCTTTAATATCAGGCAGAGCCTTCTATAATTCATTCCCATACAGAGTATGGGAACGAGAAAAATGACCAATACTGACTAATGACTAATGACTATTTCCAATCTTTACCAATGCGAATTGTCAGGTCAGATCCTAAATCACCATTTGCGGAAACCTCAATTTGACCCAAGCCTAAAACTCCTTGCAGTTCCACTCCTGGTTGTGGGTTTCCTTTCTGGACAATTATCTGAGTTTGGCGCTGGGTATCAGGCCAATCAGGAATTGTGGAAATATCTGTAAAACCTTTTGATTTGAGATAGGTAATAACGTTTTCCGTTAACTGAGGTTGATTGGAAGCATTTTGAATAGCGATTTTGAGGCGAGAAACTGGACGTAAATCTGGTTTAAGACCAGGTATATTCACCCCAACATAATTATTCAATAAGCTTTGTTGTCCAGTGAGATTCAACCAATAGCTATCAGGATCTTTACTGAATTTACTGAACGTACCGGGTAGCATGGCCATTTGGAAATTATCCCGTTCTACATTCACGGAAAAATTCGCCAATGCCATCATTTCTTCCATTTTGAGGTTGGTGTCAAAATACTTTCGCATAATGCGAGTAATTTGGGGCAACCTGGGTAAAGTGGTCGGACTATTGAGACGTTGAACTAAAGCGGTTATCAGTGCTTGTTGCCGTTGCACTCTGGGCAGATCACCTACATTTGATTCTCGAAAACGAGCAAAATGTTCTGCTTGTTCACCGTTGAGGGTTTGCCAACCGCTAACTAAATTCACCGATAAACCACCGGAATTATCTTGATAATTCATCGCTTGGGGTACAAATACATCTACCCCACCCAACTGATCAACTAATTGCCGCAAGCCGCTAGTAGAGATGCGAATATAGCGATCAATAGGGGCATTACTCAAGGTGCGACTAACTACCCTTGCGGCTAATACTGGACCACCTTTGGCATTAGCTTCAGACACCTTTGTTAATCCCTGTTCTGGCAGGGCAATCATTGTCCCTCTGGGAATTGAGAGTACCCGGATAGATTTATCACTAGGATCTAGTCGGATCAACAGCATGGTATCGCTGCTACCAGCAAAACTTTCTGGGGAACCGTCAACAGTTCCTTTCACTGGTTCAATTCCCATGACTAAAATATTCATGGGTTTTGATAGCTGGTACTGGGAAAGTTTATTCCATAAATCCCCTGGTACTTTTAGCTGGTCTTTGCTGGTAGATCCAAAATCGTCATCTTTGACCTGATCTAAATTACTCCATAGGGGAGTCCATAGCGCCAAAGTTGATACCAGTAACCCCGATAAAATGATGCCAACAACAAAGGTTAATATCCACAATAGCCAGCGGGGCATTGTCAACCCTAAGCGATCGTAGAGTTCATTAGGGATAGCACCCACTGAATCGACGACGTTACGCGGATTATTTGCTGGCTGTTTTGGTTTAACCCCTGTCTCCGATCCTGGTGCTGGGGTAGGTATAACCTGATTTTCTATTCTTTGAAATTGTTGCGGTTGTGCCTCTTGATCTAAGGCTCCTGTTTGTTGAGGTATGACCTGATTTTCCGACCATTGAACTTGTTTTATCACAATTCTCTCCCCACTCAACCACTCCCTAAAGGTATGTTAATGCAAGCTACAAATCTTGTCGCTAGAGTTAGAGGTATCTATCTGTGCAAATTTTAGATTTTTCGGGTGTTGCTGTCCCAGCAGTTTTAGTTTCAATGATACTGATTTATTAGTTGAGACAATCCAAAATCTAAAATCCAAAATCTAAAATTGAATGACTGTACACTTGTATTGTTCTGAAGTAGGTGTATATGACAACATGAATAGTTCATTTATCCCTGTAATTCTTGCTGGTGGTAAAGGTGAGCGTTTTTGGCCTCTTAGTCGCCGAGACCGACCTAAGCAATTTTTAAGTCTCGATGGCAGTTCTAGAAGCCTACTACAAGCAACCGCTGATCGACTGCTAACACTCGCAGGCGGTTGGGATAACCTGTGGGTCATTACTTCTAGTCAAATAGCGCAAGGAGTACGACAACAATTACCCGATCTGCCAGAGCAAAATTTGCTGATTGAATCAGAGGGTAGGGATACAGCCGCAGCCGTTGCTTGGACAAGTTTGGAAATTAACAAGCGTTACGGAAAAGACGCTGTAATTGGCTTTTTCCCTGCTGACCACTGGATTGCGGATCAAGAGGTATTTGCACATACCTTAAGTGCGGCTACCCAGTTAGCGACTAGCACAGCAGCGATTGTCACTTTGGGGATCAAGCCTACTTTCCCTTCCACTGGTTACGGCTACATTGAACAAGGTGAAAAGATTGGTAGCTTTAATGAGTTGCCAGCTTATCACGTCAACCGCTTTACTGAAAAGCCCAACCGGGAAACAGCCGAGAATTTTTTATCAACGGGACGGTTTAGCTGGAATAGTGGTATGTTCGTGTTTCGGGCTGGAGTGGTTCTGCACGAACTGCATACCCATGCCCCAGAAATTATCGAACCTTTAAAACAGTATGGCCCTGATATTTATCCGCAGTTGCCTAAAAAAAGTATAGATTATGCGCTGATGGAAAAGACAAGTCTAGCATACGTTTTGCCGGTGGAATTTGGTTGGGATGATCTAGGCGACTGGAATGCGATCGAACGCCTACTGAAAACAGAGGATAATCCTAATGTTGAATTAGCTACCCATGTAGGACTAGATACTCAAGGGGCAATTATTTATGCTGCCAATCCAGATGATGTAGTTGTGACGATTGGGTTAGAGGATGTGGTAATTGTGCGCGATCGCAATGTTACGCTGATAGTTAAAAAGGAACGTACTCAAGAAATTAAGCAGATCCTCAAAACCCTACAAAGTGATCCCCGATTTACTGATCTCATGTAAAAGTTAAAACTGTTGGTAGAGGCTCAATAGTCCTGTTTTCAATTATAAATAGACAATCTATTCTATTCTGCTACTTTCAGCTTGATCAACAGTATTGAGCCAAGAAAGGGGAGACGGGGAGGTTAATAACCCTATCCCCAATCTCCAATCCCCAATCCCCAGTCCCCAGAAATGTTCTTAACCCAAACTGTACCCAGACAACGTGAAATTATTGAAGTAGTCCTCCGCAACGGCTGGGACTATATGCGAAGCCTGCTGACTGGTGGCAAAACTGATGAACCTCAACTACCTACACCTGCGGTATTAAAAAATATTTTAGTGGATTTGGGTCCGGTTTATGTCAAACTCGGTCAACTACTCTCTACCCGTCCAGATTTATTAAGTGCTGCGTATATAGAAGAACTGTCAACTCTACAAGATGAAGTACCCCCTGTTCCTTGGTCAGAGGTAGAAGTCGTTATCCGCAAACAGCTAAAAGGCCCACTAGAAGAAACTTTTCGCATAGTTAATCATTTCCCTGTAGCAGCGGGATCAATTGCCCAAACCCATCGCGCTACTCTCCATGATGGCAGGGAAGTTGCTCTCAAAGTCCAAAGACCGGGGATCGATACTACCATCGCTCAGGATATCGCCTTAATTCAAGGTATCGCGGATTTGGTCGCCCGGACTGATTTTGGGCAAACTTATGACATCAAATCTACTGCTGAAGAATTTACTAAAGCTTTGGAAGCAGAATTAGATTTTACACGAGAAGCAGGCTACACAGACCAACTACGACGCAACTTATCCCAAAGTCGTTGGTATGATCCCACACAAATTGTAGTTGCAGAAATTTACTGGCATTTGACTACACAAAAACTACTCGTGATGCAGTGGTTAGATGGTGTACCTTTGCTGTCCGCAGATTTAAGTATAAACGACAACGGTCAAGACCTCATCACCAAACGAAAAGCTGTAACTACTTTATTATTTAGAGTATTTTTTCAGCAACTATATATTGATGGCTTCTTTCATGCTGATCCCCATCCTGGCAATTTATTTTATCTCACGGATGGGCGTGTTGCTCTTTTAGACTGTGGCATGGTGGGCAGACTTGATCCCCGCACTCAGCAAATCTTAACAGAAATGTTGTTAGCAATTGTTGATTTAGATGCTCAAAGATGCGCTCAGTTAACTTTGCAACTCTCAGATTCTGCTCAACCAGTGATTTTATCTCGGTTAGAAAATGATTATGAGCGAATGCTGCGAAAGTATTATAATGTCAGCCTGACTGAGATAAATTTCAGTCAAATAATCTATGAAATTTTACAAATTGCCCGCAATAATAAAATTCGCTTACCCAGCAATATGGGTTTATATGCCAAAACATTAGCAAACTTAGAAGGGGTAGCGCGTACTTTTAACCCAGAAGTAAATTTATTTGATGAAATTAAACCATTAATTACAGATTTGTTTGGTCGTCAGTTATTAGGAGATAGTCCTCTACGATCGCTCTTACGCACTGCTTTAGATATCAAAAGTCTCTCCTTACAATCTCCCCGCCAAATTGAACTATTATTAGACCGTGTAACATCGGAAACTCTCCAGTGGAATTTATCATTGCGAGGATTAGACGGTGTGCGGCGGACAATGGACGATGCCGCCAATCGCCTTTCTTTTAGTATCTTAGTAGGTTCACTGATAATGGGAGCAGCCATTATTTCTAATAGAGCTACAACATCTCAATTATCTTATCTTAGCAGTGTGTTATTTGCAGCCGCTAGTTTATTAGGTTTATGGTTAATAATTAGTATTTTACGCTCAGGGCGTTTAAGGTAGCGATATTAACTCAGGTAAGGTGAGCAGTGCCAGATTGTGACTTGTTAAGTTTTATATCTAATTTTCCCAAGCGGCTTACGGAAGCTTCAAAATACTTAGATAATGTTACTTTAACGGTTATTTTAAATTTATTTTCAGTCATAAAAGGATGGTGCTGCAATATCACTAGAAAATTATAGTGATGATTAGATTTTCCTCTGGTATCAAATTGCTTTTTCCTAATTACCTTTTACGAGTTGTATCATTAGATAGCGCATTATTTAGGTATTTAGCTCTGATATCCAAAAATAAATATTCATGTTAAATCAACAAGGTATATTCCAGATTGATGAGGAAAATATCCCTTTACCTGGTGATCCACTACCATCCAATTCCCGATTTTATATTGAACGTCCTCCAATGGAAAGCGATGCTTATGCAGAATTACTCAAACCAGGGGGGTTACTTCGCATTAAAGCATCTTGCAATATGGGCAAAAGTTCCTTGATGTTACGGCTGATTCACCAAGCTATAAATCAGGGATACTCAATAGTTACTATAGATTTTAAACAGGCAGATAGCCAAATTTTTGTGAGTCTTCACAAATTTTTACGTT
The DNA here is from genome assembly GCF_014696825.1 of Anabaena sphaerica FACHB-251. Taxonomy (NCBI): domain Bacteria; kingdom Bacillati; phylum Cyanobacteriota; class Cyanophyceae; order Nostocales; family Nostocaceae; genus Anabaena; species Anabaena sphaerica. The sequence continues at coordinate 99,453 of NZ_JACJQU010000014.1, forward strand.
GGTTTTGTATTAATGTTGCTCGTCAGTTGTCCCTTGCACCAAATCTAAACGATTATTGGGATGAGGAGATCGGGAGTAAGATTAGTGCTTCAATTTATTTTGAGGGGTATTTATTAGAACAAATTCAGAGTCCATTAGTTTTAGTGTTAAATGAAGTAAATTATATTTTTGAACATCCGCAAATTGCTCAGGATTTTCTGTCTTTGTTAAGAAGTTGGCATGAACAAGCTAAACAAACTCAAATTTGGCAAAAATTGCGTCTGGTAGTAATTCACTCTACAGAAGTTTATATTCCTTTAAATGTAAATCAATCTCCATTTAATGTGGGGTTGTCCATAAAAATTTCCGAATTTAATGCGGATCAAGTAACAGAATTCGCTAGACAGCACGAACTGAATTGGTTTGATAGTGGTGCTGTACAACAATTAATGCAGCTTGTTGGTGGACATCCTTATTTAATTCATCTAGGTTTATATCATCTCCGGCAAGAAAAAATTTCTTTTCCAGAACTACTGGCAACTGCTATCAGTTACAACGGCATTTATACCAATCATTTACTATGTTTGTTGACGATATTACAAAGCGATCCAGAATTATCTAAGGCATATTATCAAATTATAAATTCTCAAGAGTGTCCCCATATATCTGCTAATTTAATTTATAAATTAGACAGTTTGGGACTTATTAAAAAATTAGAAGGTGATAATTTTCAACCTGCTTGTGAAATGTATCGTTTATTTTTCCAAAAAGAAAACTTAATTATAGAAAACAAGAATGTTATTCGTTTACAACAACTAGAAGAAGAAAATCAAAGATTAAAAATGTTAGTAAATATTGATACACTAACTCAAATTGCTAACCGGAGGTATTTTGATAATCGTTTCCTCATAGAATGGCGAAGGATGGAACGTATCCAAGAACCCATATCTTTGATATTAGCAGATGTAGATAAATTTAAACTTTTTAATGATACATATGGACATCAAGCTGGTGATGATTGTTTACGTCAAGTTGCTCAAATAATTGATTCAGTAATTAAACGTCCAGGTGATTTAGTCGCTCGTTATGGTGGTGAAGAATTTGCTTTAATTTTACCACAGACTGACGCTAAAGGAGCGATGATGATTGCGGAAGAAATTAGAGAAAAAGTCAGATCATGGGAAATTAAAATTCCTAGTTTCACAAAATATAGTCAAGAAAAAAATATAATTAGAGTAACCATTAGCTTAGGAATTGCTTGTATTATTCCTCAAACATCTCTTGGTTTTCAAGAATTATTTGAAGCAGCCGATCAAGCACTATATCAAGCCAAGCAAATGGGGCGCGATTGCACTATTTTGAGTTCCCAATTTGGTTATTGTCAATTGAGTTAGCAATGATATTTCTATGTGAGCTATTCCCTTGGTTATTAAGTATAGCTAAACCACTCAATCTATCACAAATAAAATAGAATTACTATATGAATAATTACATCTATCAAGTTGGTGGTAGCCTGACAAATAACGCCCCTAGTTATGTGGAAAGAGCAGCAGATATAGAATTGTATCAAGCTTTAAGACAAGGGGAATTTTGCTATGTTCTCAACTGTCGTCAGATGGGTAAATCATCTCTATTGGTGAGAACAAAACATCGTTTAGAACAGGAAGGATTTAAATGTACAACTGTTGATATGACTAATATTGGCAGTGAGAATATTACCCCAAGTCAATGGTATAAAGGTATAGTTGCCGATTTATGGAGAGGATTTAAACTATTAGGTAAATTAAATTTAAAATTATGGTGGCAAGCAGGAGATGATATTTCTTTATTGCAAAATTTAAGCAGGTTTATTGCTGATTTACTGATTCATTTTCCCGAAGAAAAACTAATTATTTTTATTGATGAAATTGATAGTATTCTCAGTTTAGATTTTAGTGTAGACGATTTCTTCGCACTAATTAGATATTGTTACAATCAAAGAGCAATTGAACCAGAATACAATCGACTGACATTTGCGATTTTTGGAGTAGCCACACCATCTGATTTAATTCAAGATCCGCAAAGAACACCTTTTAATATTGGTAAAGCTATTGAATTAAAAGGATTTAATATAGAAGAAATAGAGTCTTTAATTAGAGGAATTGAAGCATTTTTTCCGAATCCAAAAGCAATAATAAAACAAGTGTTAGCTTGGACAGGAGGACAGCCTTTTCTCACTCAAAAAATATGTAATTTAATTACTGGGCTAGAATTTAAAGCAGAGGCTAAATTCCTTGATTTTCTTGGAGGTAGTGAAGACTTTTGGATAGATAATATTATTAATAAATATATTATTAACGATTGGGAATCTCAAGATGAACCTGAACATTTAAGAACTATAAGAGACAGAATACTTTACAATCAACAACGTGCAGGAGGATTACTGGGAATTTACCAGCAAATTTTGCAAGATTTCCAAGTAACCACTGATGAGAGTAGAGAGCAAATAGAATTGCTCCTTTCTGGTTTGGTAGTCAAAAAAGAAGGATTATTAACTGTTAAAAATCGCCTTTATGCAGAAGTATTTAATTTAAATTGGGTAGAAAAACAATTAGCTAATTTACGTCCCTACTCTCAGACTTTTGATGCGTGGTTAACTTCCCAACAAACTGATGAATCTCGCTTATTGAGAGGACAAGCACTAGTAGATGCTCAAGCTTGGGCTTGGGATAAAAGTTTAACCAATTTAGATCATCAATTTTTAGCTAAAAGTGCAGAATTGCAACACCGAGAACAACAACTTATTTTAGTAGCAGAAAGAGCTAAAAGTATTGAAATTCAACTGCTTGAACAACAAAAAAATGCTCGCTTACAAAAATTCCTCTTGGGTGTAATTAGTATAGCTTTTTTAACTGCTGTTGGTTTAGGAGGGATAACTTTCTGGTTATATCGTCAGTCTCGTCAGAGCGAAAGATTAGCAAAAATCAGTGAAATTGAAGCACTAACATCTTCATCAGAAGCTCGATTTAAGTCTCATCAAGGATTAGAAGCTTTACAAGATGCAATTAAAGCCAAAAGAGAATTTAAGGAGTTAAAAATTAATCATCCTGACCTGGAACAACTAACAAATAATATTTTGCGTCAAGCGAGTTATGGAGCGCAAGAATGGAATCGTTTTTCAGGGCATAATCTCAGTTTGATTTGGGATGTATCTTGGAGTCCTGATAGCGAAATTATAGCACTTACTAATCGAGATGGAGTTTCTTTATGGCAGAAAAATGGCAAACTAATACGCACATTTAAAGGTCATAATTCCACTGTTTTGACAGTTGCTTTTAGTCCTAATGGTAAGATTATTGCTTCCGGTAGTATTGATAAAACTGTCAAACTTTGGTCATTGCATGGACAAGAGTTGAAAACTATTTCTGTTAATGCACAAGTTCAAAGCATAGCTTTTAGTCCTGATGGTAAACTGCTGGCAATTGGCATGAATGATGGTAACTTAGGATTGTGGAATTTAGCAGAGGAAAAACTGACTATTATTAAAGCTCATAAATTAAATATTTATAAGGTAATATTTACTCCTGATGGGAAAAAATTAGTAACAGGTAGTTTTGACGGCACAGCAATACTTTGGAGTAGAAACGGGAAAAAATTAGTTACCTTTAATCGTGGTAAAGATGCTGTCAGAGGTTTAGCAATTTCTCCTGATGGTAAATTTTTAGCTACAGGTGGTAATAATAAAAAGATTGAGATTTGGAGTCTTGATGGTAGAAAAATAAACTCTTTTGAAGGACAATATTCAGTAATTGCTATTACCTTTAATCCTGATGGTAAAACCATTGCTGCTGCCAGTTGGGATAAAGTAGTAAAAATGTGGAGTCTGGATGGTAAAGATTTAGGAACTTTAGAAAGACATCAACAAGCAATTTGGGCGATCGCGTGGAGTCCTGATGGTAAAATTTTAGCCACAGGTAGTTTAGATAGTAGCGTTAAACTTTGGCAGTTAGAAAATCCCTTACTCACAGTTTTAAGAGGACATCAACTCAACTTAACAGAAGCTGCCATTACTCCTAATGGTAAAATCATTGCTACCACAGGTTGGGATTATGTCATTAATCTTTGGCAACCTAATGGTACATTACTTAGAAGTCTTAAAGGACACGAAAATGGAGTTACCTCCGTTCTCTTTAGTCCTGATGGCAAGTATTTAGTAACTGCCAGTTATGATAAAACTATCAAAATCTGGAACATAGATGGCACTCTGATAGAGACTCTACCAGGACACACTGCACCAATCGAAAATATTGCCTTAAGTTCTGATGGTCAATTTCTCGCTTCAGTTGGTTTTGATCAAACCCTACGACTTTGGCAAAGAGATAATAAAAAACCGTTTAGCTTTCGGTTACAAACAACTATCAATGCACATAGAGAACCTATTGCTCGTGTGGACTTTAGTCCTGATGGTCAGATATTAGCAACTGCCAGCTATGATAAAACAGTAGGTCTATGGAATAGAGAGGGTAAACTATTAAACACCTTAAAAGGACATAATAGCCAAGTCTTTGATGTTGTCTTTAGTCCCGATGGCAACCTAATTGCATCGTTAAGTGAGGATGGTACTATCAAATTATGGCAACGCAATGGTCAGTTATTAAAAACATTAGTCCAGTCAAAAACCAGATTGAACAGGCTCAAATTTAGTCCAGATGGACGAATGATAGCTGCTGCTAGTGACGATAACACAATCAATCTCTGGAATCTTGATGGTACACCAATAATTACCCTATTTGGTCATCGTGCGGTCGTGTCTTCCTTAACCTTTACTTCTGATGGTAAAAATATAGTTTCTGTTAGTGGCGATCGCACTGCAATTATCTGGGACTTACCCAAAATTCTTGCTCTCAATGAATTAAATTATGCTTGTAATTGGATCAGGGATTATTTACAGAATAATCAAGAATTAGCAAAAAATGATTCCCCCAGAGAGAAGCTTTCTGATCGCCATCTGTGTGATCCTTAAGTAGGAGGTAGAAACTCAAAAACAGACAGTAGAAGGAAATATTTTTTATGTCAATAATCATAGCAGAAAACCTCAGTAAATCCTATCCAGTAGCGATTAAAGAGCCTGGTATTCGTGGAACTATCACCCACTTTTTTCGCCGTACATATCGCAATATTAATGCTGTTCAGGATGTTACTTTTACCATCGAACCAGGGGAAGTAGTCGGTTTTTTGGGACCTAACGGCGCAGGGAAAACTACTACTTTAAAAATGCTTACCGGGTTAATTCATCCCTCTAGTGGAAAAGTCAAAGTTGCTGGACAGATTCCCTTTAGTCGTCAAGAAGCATTTTTGCAAAAAATCACCCTAGTCATGGGACAAAAACAGCAATTAATTTGGGACTTACCAGCAATAGATTCCTTAAAAATTAATGCCGCAGTTTACAATATTTCTGATCAAGAATTTCATCGACGAGTTGGTGAATTAACAGAAATGCTATCTCTAGAAGGTAAGCTTAACCAACCAGTTAGAAAACTTTCATTGGGTGAACGGATGAAAGCCGAACTATTAGCGGCACTTTTACACCGTCCCCAAGTATTATTTTTAGATGAACCAACTTTAGGACTAGATGTAAATGCTCAAGTAGGAGTAAGGGATTTTTTACGAGAATACAATCAACTCTATCAAGCAACAGTATTATTAACAAGCCATTACATGGCAGATATCACAGCTTTATGTCAACGCGTGCTATTAATTCATCAAGGAAAATTAATGTATGATGGTAGATTAGATGGACTATTAGAAAACTTCGCACCTTACCGAGAAATATATGTGGAATTAGCTCAAGCATTACCAGCAGAAAAACTAATGTCTTATGGTGATATTCAACTTTTAGAAGGACGAACAGTCAGATTTATAGTCCAGAGAGAAGCACTAACTCGCACAGTATCACAGATTTTAGCTGATTTAGATGTGGTCGATTTAACAGTCACTGAACCACCCATAGAAGAAGTAATAGGCAGAGTTTTTCAATCTGGTGTTGTATAATCAGTGCTGAATTTTTATGTTTTCCTAACCAGAATTTACCCATTAAAAATGAAAAAAATTCTCAAAAAAATACTGATTTTCCTAACCGTATATTATGCCTATATGCTGGAATATCGCTCAGAACTCATATTATGGATTTTATCTGGTTCCTTACCCATAATTCTCATGGGTGTCTGGATAAAAGCCGCAGAAGGAGGAAAGTTTGGTTTGACATCTGTAGATTTTATCCGGTACTTTTTTGCTGTTTTTCTGGTTAGACAAATTACTGTTGTGTGGGTGATTTATGAGTTTGAAAAAGAGGTAGTAGAAGGTAAACTATCACCCCGGTTATTACAACCTATAGATCCAGTATTTCATCATATTGCCAACCATGTTTCTGAAAGATTCGCCCGGTTGCCTTTTGTATTTCTATTCATAGGATTATTTTTTTTATTATATCCCCAAGCTTTTTGGTTGCCGAGTGTATCTAATTTATTTTTATTTATCTTAGCGGCGTTGCTGGCTTTTGCGTTGAGGTTTTTAATTCAGTATACCTTTGCGATGTTTGCTTTTTGGACAGAAAGAGCAACAGCTTTAGAAAATTTTTGGTATTTGTTTTTTATGTTTTTATCAGGTATGATTGCACCTTTAGAAGTTTTTCCAGAAGCTGTGCGAAACGTGGTCATGTTTACACCATTCCCCTATTTGATTAATTTTCCTGCCAGTATTTTGGTAGGTTTACCAGTAGATTTAACCAGGGGGTTTTTGTCAATTTTGGGTTGGTTACTCATATTTTTAGGTGCAAATCGCTTGTTATGGCGTGCAGGATTAAAGCAGTATTCAGGAATGGGAGCTTGAATAATTCATAATTGATAATTTATATAGGACTACTATTTGATTTTTGATAGCTTGCGTGGCGTAGCCATACAAGACTCAGTACACACGGAAACTCTTCTTACCTGTTCCCTGTTCCCTGTTCCCTGTTCCCTGCCTCTACGAAAAATTCATAAATCAAATCGGATCACTATAATTAAGAGTGTTCATGTTCGGTGATTTCGTTTGGTGGTGTCTGAATACTTTGAATTATTTCTTGTAATTCATCTAGAGTATTTACAATCAGAATGCCTTTCTGAATAGTTCTTAAAATGTCTAAATCAGAAAACTGTAATATTTCTGGCATTAATGCTAAACCTTCAGCACCGAATTTAACATCTAAAGCTAACTCAATCCCTGACAGCCTTTCTTTTAGCCGTCCTTCTTCTCTACCTTTGTGCAGAATTTCCTGATAGAAGAAAGATTTTTCTAACACTGTTATCCTCCACCTAATTATTTATTTAAATCTAACTTCCTGATATTTTGCACCATGATCGTATTGCGAAAATAAAATCCTATAACCATGATTATTTCATAGGGTGGGCATTGCCCACCCTACCTGAAATTGCAGAAGTTTAATTTCTCTGCATAAATTCTCGCAATTCATCGACAGTATTTACAGTCAGAATGCCCCTTTGAATATTTTTTAACTCTTCTAAATCAGCAAGTTGTGATATTTCCGGCATTAGTTGTAAACCTTCATTACCAAATTTTATTTCTAAACTTAGTTCAATAGCTGACACTATACCCCGTTTTTCACCTCTTTGTTCGCCTCTTTGTTCACCTCTTTGTTCACCTTCTTTTAAAATCTGTTGATACCAGGGAGACTCGCGTAATACCACCATATCCCACCTCATGATTTGCTGAACTAAAACGCTATCTAATACGAAGGTAGCAAAAAAAGCCATGACAGTTTCTAATTGGCTTAATTGTTCATCTGCACGAAGCATTTGTAAAGCTTGTCTGACTTTTGATTCTTCACCACCATTTTTGAGAATTGGTACAAAGGGAAGCAGTGAAGGAATGGGTAGACTCAACGCTATTTCAACATCAACTTCCCAAAGATTGATCACCCTGTAGTCTTGACACGCTTGTAAACCCGCAAATTCTGATTCGTAGCAGGTAGGAATTTCTGCTTCGCTTTCTTTGAGAATGTTAATTAATACCGGGTAGGTAGGAAGATCATATTTTTCTTCTGCTAGTGCTGCATAAGCCCGCATTCGTTTAGGCATTTCTGGCTTATATCGTAATTGTAACTCGTTGAGTAAGAGAAATTCGCCGTACTGCGGACTAGTAGCTTTAACTAATACATCACTTTCCCTGCTTAACCATTGAAATTCTGAATTGAGGATTTCTCCGGTGATAATATCGGGAATTTGTGTCACCCATTTTACCCAATTTTCCGGGGCGAGGCTGATTAGTTTTTTGGTGCTAATATCTGCTTTTTTGACCATAATGGGAATAAGATTTATTTCAAGCAGAGAAACCAGCGGATGAGGAATATTACAAATTACTGGGTATGGTTTTAAATTTATCTGTCGAACCTAATGAATAATCTTCTAATTTAAAATCAGCAAATGGTTTTTTCTCTAATCTATCTTTTAAAGCTTCATCTAATATTACTCCTTCGGCTTGTTTCTTGACTCCAATGATAATTATACTGCGTTGATAAGCGGTTGAATCTTGACTTGCTTGACAATCTTTTCTCTGAAATTGACCAAGATTTAATAAGCGATAACTTTTAACGCTAGATGTATTACTAAATAACTTCTTGGCTAAAAGTTGAATTTGTTTAGAACGTTCTAAAGCCCTACTTTGTTCTGCTGTTATATCACCCTCACAAGATGCTGTTCCTACAGAAATAATTTCGCTAGGATTTTCCATTATTCTCTGTATTCCCTCTTCCTCTAGCTTAGATTTTAAGGAATCAAGGGTAATCGTTTCATCATTATATTTTATTTGGTATGTACTGCCTAACTGCCATTTATATTCTACAGATAGAACTGCTATATTAAATTCCGCAACTCTACCTTGACTATCTTTACCTTCTTCATAAGGAAAATAATCAACGTTGCCTTTTTTAACTGGTGGTTGTCCATAATCAGCAGGAAGAACTGTAAATTTAGTATTTCGGCTGGCTAGTGCTACTGTCCACAGCAGTAATAAGGAAACAATTAACGCAGTGAACAGGGCTAATAATGGTAATTTTTCTGATTGTTTTTGTGGTGGTTTAACTGTTTTGTTGGTGGTTGTTTGGTTAAGAATTTCTGTAGAAAAACCACCGACAACATTTACTGTTGCTGCGTTACTTCCTGTTAACGGATTTTCTAAATCCGTCAATTTGTCTAATATTTCTCTGGCATTTTTAGGACGTAGATTAACTTCATTCGCCATCAACCAATCAATAAAATTTAATAGCGATGATGAAACATGATTTGCTAAATGTCGCCATTTTAAGACATCCAGATGAGCATCATATAATTGAGCAGGTTGACATCCAGTTAATAAAAATACAAAGGTGCGTCCTAAAGCAAAAAAATCTGATTGGGGTAAGGCTTGACCATTCATTTGTTCTCTGGGACTATAACCAGATGAAGAAATAGATGTCATGCTGCCATTATTCGCTATATAAGTTTTAGTAATTTCTCTGGCTGTGCCAAAATCAATTAATACTAATTGTCCATCTGGGCGAATCATAATGTTAGATGGTTTAATATCTCGATGTAGATATTGGTGGTTATGTACTAATAATAAAATTTCCGTTAATTGTTTTAACCAAGCTATAGCTTGTCCTTCAGAAATGGGGCGGTTTTGTTGTTGCTTTAGCCATTGTTCTAGGTTTGGTCCCTCAATTTTTTCCATCACCATACAATGCAAAGTTAAACCTGCTCTAGTTTGATAGGAAAAATACCCTTCTCCTTGGGGAATTCCCGGATGATGTAATTGTTCTAAAACGTTTACTTCTTGCTGAAATAAAGATACTGCTTTGTTATCATTTGCTAATTCTTCTTTGAGAATTTTCAGAATTTTTGGTGTGTCTTGTTGGTAGGCTTCATACACTTTACTGAATCCTGTTTTATCACTCAATAAACGCAGTACCCGATAACGTCCTAATAATTCCAATTGAGAACCACAACTTTGACAAAAGCGGTTTTCGTCGTTGTCTGGGTGGTTGGGTTGAGGACAAACTGGATTAATACAAAGACTCATAACAGGGAATAGGGAATAGGGAATAGGGAACAGGGAACAGGGAACAGGGAACAGATAATAAGTAATAAGATAATTATTAACTAATGACTAATGACCAATGACTAATGACCAAACTCATTTTTGTTCTGCTAAAAATTTAGCTACTGTTTGATTAAATTCTTCTGGTTGGGTTAAAAATGGCCAATGATTTCCAGGAACTTTCTTAAATGTGAGGTTTATGAGGTTGGTTTTGTAGGGTTGAATTTGCCAATTTTGGCGGTTTACTCCTTTGTCGGGTTGAATAAAGAGGGCAGGTATATCAACTGGAGTAATAAAACCTGGGACTTCTAATACTGCATCAAAAATACCATCACGGGCAGCAATAGTAAATTTGCTACCCCAAGTTCCATCGGGTTTTTGTTCAATTCCTGCTTGAAAAACTTGCTGTTGTACAGAATTCCAGTTTTGAAATTGACTGAGTTGTTTGATTTTTTGTTCTGCTTCTTCGTAACTGGCAAATGGTCCCATAGTTTTCAGGAAGGGTAAGACGCTATACAACAGAGGAAAGGTTAATTTCAGGAAACGGGGCATTTTCCAGATGAAAATAGGATCTACCAAAGTGATACTGTTTAAGCGTGCTGGGTTTCGTCTTGCCCAAATAGCGGCTAATTTCCCTGTCCAAGAGTGACTAACAACATGAGCAGCAGTCCATCCTAGTTTATCCATTAATGCTTCTAGGTCTGCGATCGCACTCTCAAAACTATAATCTTGCTCCGGTTTACTACTCTCACCATGACCACGCATATCCGGAGCTACTATATGATAATCAGCCGCTAAATAGTCTCCCAAGCTAGACCAAACTAAGGCATTATCAGCCATACCATGTAACAGTAGTAATGGTTCTTCAGCTTGGTTCCATTCCAGGTAAGAAATTTCTACATCCGCTGTTGATAAAGTTTTACGTACAGGTATCATTTGATAATTCATAATCTGTAATTGGTAATTGAAAATTATCTCCCCTGCTCCCCTGCTCCCCTGCTCCCCATCTCTTCCAAAGATTGTACCCATCAGCACGAAATAATAAGGTAGATGAATGTCAAGATCAAAAAATAGAACTTTCTGAGGATATTAAAATTACTATGCCAGAAATACACCAATCTATTGCCCAACATTACCATGAGCGTACTAAATATGACCCAGAGACGCTGGCATCTAAAAGTCAAAGGTTAGACTGGGCTAAACAGCCTGTACCGTTTAAAGAGTACAAAATTGGCTCTGATTTTGACCTTAAACCCTATCTGCAAGAAAAACCAGAGGTGTTTGCTCATAACCCAGATGCTAAATGGTGGCAAAGACTTTCTCAACTGCTATTTCACAGTTATGGACTAACTGCGAAAATGCCTTCTATGGGCAGTGCGGTATATTTGCGCTCTTCTCCCAGTGCAGGGGGGTTATACCCGGCTGAAGTATATCTAGTTTCTCGTGGCACGCCTTTGTTACCTGCTGGACTCTACAATTATCAGTGTCGAACTCATTCTCTGATGCAGTTTTGGGAAAATGATGTTTGGACGACTTTACAAACAGCTTGTTTATGGCATCCTAGTTTAGAAAATACCCAACTGGCTATTATTACTACTGCTGTTTTTTATCGTTCAGCATGGCGTTATGAAGATCGGGCTTATCGGCGGATTTTTCTAGATACAGGACATCTTCTAGGTAACATAGAGTTAGCTGGTGCAATTACTGATTATCGCCCTCATTTAATCGGTGGTTTTGTTGATGAAGCCGTCAATGATCTACTTTATATTGATCCAGAACAAGAAGGTGCAACTGTTGTTCTAGCTTTAGCAGATTTATTAGATGTTAAGCAAAATTTGCCCTTGGGAAAAACTGCTTTACCTTCGTCTACTGACACTAATTATCCCTCCATTCCCGATGGCGAACTGTTAAAATATTTTCATTTTCATACCCAAATTCAATCTAGCACTACTGCACAAAATAATTTAACAACAACCAAACCAGAAAAAACCTTAGAGGATAAATATAATTTCCCGTTTTGTGACAAAATTTCTACTGTCACTGCCCCAATTGACTGGGGTAAAAATCTTTTGGAGTTAGAAAATACTATCTATAAACGTCGTTCTACTCGCGCTTATAGTGGCGATAACTTAACTTTTGATGAACTTAAATCTTTGCTCGATTTCACCTACCAAACACAAAATTATCTTGATCAAAATTTAGATACTACTCCCGATTACTTTGACTTGAATTTAATTGAAACATTTATTGCTGTGTCTGGTGTGAAAGGACTCGATTCAGGTTGTTACTATTATGCACCTAAAGCCCAAGAATTAAGACAAATTCGCTTTAAGAATTTTCGTCGTGAGTTACATTTTCTTTGTTTGGGGCAGGAACTAGGACGGGATGCAGGAGCAGTAATATTTCATACTGCTGATTTGAAAACGGCTATTGCTCAATATGGCGATCGCGTTTACCGTTATTTACATCTAGATGCTGGACATTTAGGACAAAAGCTCAATTTGGCAGCCATCCGCTTGAATTTAGGTGTTAGTGGTATCGGTGGCTTCTTTGATGATCAAGTTAATGATGTTTTGGGTATTCCTGCTGATGAAGCTGTTCTTTATATCACGACTTTGGGCAGGCCAAGGTAAATATTCAGTTATCAGTTGTCAGTTATAGCAATCCTTAATCATTTGTGAATAACGAGATCCCCTACTTCTTTAAGAAGTCTCTGAGTAGGCTTAATTCACGTAACCGCCAGTTAACGGACTCTATTCATAATAATTAAAAAAATCATACGGCGATGCCTAATGTAAAGGCATCGCGGATTTTAGATTTGCGATTTATCTCTAATCCAAAATCTAAAATCCTTAATCGTTATTAACGATTCACCGCCGCAGCTTCCCGCGCAGCAGCTGCTTGATCTGGGTGTATACCCAAGCGTGTCAGGTTAATTCTACCTTTATTGTCAATTTCGCGCACTTTGACAATCACTTCATCACCGACTGCTACTTCATCTTCAACTTTACCAACACGATAGTCAGCTAATTGAGAAATGTGAATCATGCCTTCTTTTCCGGGCAGAAATTCCACAAACGCACCAATAGGTATAATCCGTGTCACACGACCAACGTAAACATCACCTTCATGCAGCTTGCGAGTCATGCCTTGGACAATGTTTCTAGCTCTTTTCGCTCTGCTTTCATCAACAGCAGAAATGGTGACAGTGCCATCATCTTCGATGTCAATTTTTGCACCAGTTTCTTCAGTAATTCCCTTGATGGTTTTACCTCCGGGCCCGATGACTAAACCAATCATGTCGGGATCAATCTTGATCGTCAACAGGCGTGGGGCAAAAGGTGAGGTTTCAAGACGTGGGGTGTCGATAGTCTGGAGCATTTTGTCCAGAATGTGCAACCGGGCAGCTTTAGCTTGCTCGATAGCTTGTTTAATTACGTCTATAGACAAACCGGATATTTTCATATCCATTTGCAAAGCTGTGATACCAGCATCAGTACCTGCAACCTTGAAGTCCATGTCACCCAAAAAGTCTTCAATGCCTTGAATATCGGTGAGAACGCGCACTTCGTCTCCTTCCTTAATCAAGCCCATTGCTGCACCGCTGACGGGTTTAAGAATGGGTACACCAGCATCCATGAGGGCGAGGGTAGAACCGCAGACTGAACCCATCGAGGTGGAACCGTTAGAAGAAAGAACTTCTGAAACTACGCGGATCACGTAGGGGAATTGTTCTTTTGGCGGTAATATCGGTAAGATCGCTCTTTCTGCTAAAGCCCCGTGACCAATTTCCCGTCTTCCTGGCGCACGCATCGGTTTGGTTTCCCCAACTGAGAAGGGGGGGAAATTGTAATGATGCAGGTAACGCTTGTGTTGATCTACTTGCAGATCATCATTGAGGTTTTGGGCATCTCCTGGTGTGCCGAGAGTGCAACAGCTTAAGACCTGGGTTAGTCCCCGGTTAAATAAACCGCTACCATGTACCCGCTTGGGTAAAACGTCAACTTGGCAGGAAACTGGACGGACTTCATCTAGTTTGCGACCATCAACGCGCACGTTATCTTCAACGATTTGACGGCGCATAAAGTATTTGGTGATATCCTTAAAGGTATTACCAAGTGCCTTACTATTTGCTGTAGCAGCTACTCGAATTGGGTCTTCTTCGGGTAGGGCTTCTATTTCAGCTTTGATGCCATCTTTGACAACATCTAAAGCCGCATCACGTTCAGTTTTGGTTAACTCAAATTGCGCTAGGATTTTTTTAATTTCAGCATTTGCGCGATCGCGGATATAGTTTTCTAGTGTTTGGTCTACTTCCGGTGGTGCTTCTTTGACAATTTTTAGACCTAGTTCTTCCACTAAATCTAACTGCGCTTGGATTAAATCCCGCACTGCTTCGTAACCAAAATCAATCGCCTCGATAATATCTCGCTCTGGTAGCTGATTTGCTCCCGCTTCCACCATGATGACACCATCTGGTGAACCGGCGACAATGAGATCCAAGTCTCCAGCTTCAATTTCTGCATAAGTGGGGTTAATAATGAAATCATCACCCACTAAGCCTACCCGCACTGCTGCCATTGGTCCATTAAAGGGAATTTGGGCAATCAGGGTGGCAATAGAAGCACCAGTGACAGCTAACACATCGGGTGGTACTTGCTCATCCATTGACATGGTGAAAGCAATGACTTGCAAATCATCCCGTAACCATGAAGGGAACAGAGGACGGAGGGGACGGTCGATCAGACGACTGGTAAGAATCGCTCTTTCTGGTGGACGACCTTCTCGGCGCATGATCCCACCAGGGATTCTCCCCGCTGCATACAATCTTTCTTCATAATCTACCGTGAGGGGAAGAAAATCAATGCCTTCTCTGGCTTGCGATCGCGTAGCTGTGACTAAAACAGCTGTATCCCCCGATTGTATCAACACCGACCCACCAGCTTGGGGGGCTAACAGTCCAACCTTCAGCCGAATATCCCGTCCATCAAAGGATATTGACTTATCAACTTCTGCCATTCAGTTTTTTTTCCTTCTATGCACGCTATTCTCTCTCTGTGGCAATCCTAACATTTATGCACTATAGACGGCTTCTGTTAGATATATTAGTTTCACAGACTAAATTGAACATCGCAGCAGGAGGCAGGAGTCAGGAGTCGTAGGGATACGCCCGTACAGGAGTCAGGAGTCAGGAAGCAGATTTAATTCCTAAATTAATAAATTTAAATTATTTCATAAATAAATATTAGCTCTGTCCAAAAATTAGCGTACTAGAAATATGGCAATCCTACACGGTATTTGGTTGAACAAAAAACACAATAATTGTTTATTTGTATGGGGAGAAACTTGGCGTACTTTTCAGATTAACATTGAATCTATTACCTCAGCAGAAATACCATTAAATCCCTTGGCAATGTCACCAACGGAGTTAAATGAATGGCTTGAAGCAAATAATTTAGCACTTTCTCAATATCTGGGAAATAATCAAACATCGCCGATTACTGTTAGTAAATTAAAACCTCGTAAAAGTGCCACTAAAACAGAAAAAACTATACCTACCGACTCACAAATAATAGCGTCAATAACTAATTTTATAGAAAATGATACGGTAATTTATCCCGTGCATTCTGCTAGTTTAGGAATTGATCTCAATTCACCACAATATTTACAACCTTGGAGAATTGAAGGTTTTTGTCTAAACCCTAGCGCGGCGGTTAAATTTCTCACAGCTTTACCATTGAGTTCAACAGATAGTAAAGATGCCTTTTTGGGGGGAGATTTACGTTTTTGGGTACAAATGGCGCGTTGGAGTTTAGATTTAATTTCCCGCTGTAAGTTTTTACCCACTATTCACCAAGAATCACATGGTTCTATAGTTGCTAAATGGCAGGTACTTTTAGATAGTGCTGTAGATGCTACTCGATTAGAAAAATTTGCAGCCAAAATGCCCTTAGTTTGTCGTACTTATCAGCAAGATAGGGAAGATGTTTATAAGTTAGTAGTTGATTTACCTGAAGAACCACAAGAGTTAATTTGGGGATTTCTCAACAGTATTATAGATGCCCAAATCCGCGATATGGTTGGTTCTCAATCTCCCCTTGAGAATAGATTAATGATGTCTTTACCACCTGCTGTACAACAGTGGTTACAGGCTTTAACTGGGGCATCTAAAATAATTAATGCTGATGCAATGGGATTGGAAAGATTAGAAGCGTCCCTAAAAGCTTGGACTTTACCATTACAATATCAATTAACAGGAAAAACCTCATTTCGGACTTGTTTTCAACTGCATCCCCCAGAAGAAGGAAAAACAGATTGGATATTAGCTTATTTTCTGCAAGCAGCAGATGATTCAGAATTTTTAATAGATGCCAAAACTATTTGGAATTATCCAGTTGAAAAATTAGATTATCAAAATCGAACAATTGAACAACCCCAGGAAACATTTTTGCGGGGTTTGGGTTTAGCTTCTCGATTGTATCCAGTTATTGCACCCAGTTTAGAAGCCGAATCTCCGCAATTTTGTCAACTCACACCCATGCAAGCTTATGAATTTATCAAATCTGTAGCTTGGAGGTTAGAAGATAGCGGTTTAGGAGTAATTTTACCACCAAGTTTAGCTAACCGTGAAGGATGGGCTAACCGCTTAGGATTGAAAATTAGCGCCGAACCACCCAAGAAAAAACAGGGACGTTTGGGTTTACAAAGTCTGTTAAACTTTCAGTGGCAATTAGCAATTGGTGGACAGACAATTTCTAAAGCTGAGTTTGATAAATTAGTAGCTTTAAAAAGTCCTTTGGTAGAAATTAATGGTGAGTGGGTAGAACTGCGTCCTCAAGATATTAAAACTGCCCAAAACTTTTTTGCATCTCGTAAAGAACAGATGTCTTTATCATTAGAAGATGCTTTAAGAATTAGTACAGGAGATACTCAAGTAATTGAAAAATTACCTGTTGTTAGTTTTGAAGCTTCTGGTGCATTGCAAGAATTAGTTGGGGCTTTAACTAATAATCAAGAAATTCAACCTTTACCAACTCCTAGCAATTTTCGTGGACAATTACGACCTTATCAAGAACGAGGTGCGGCTTGGTTGGCTTTTCTGGAAAGGTGGGGTTTGGGTGCTTGTTTAGCGGACGATATGGGACTGGGAAAAACGATCCAATTCATCGCTTTCCTACTCCATCTCCAAGAACAAGATGCACTAGAAAACCCAACTCTCTTAGTTTGTCCCACTTCTGTTTTAGGTAATTGGGAAAGAGAAGTCAAGAAATTTGCTCCTACTTTGAAAGTTTTAGAATATCACGGTGATAAACGACCCAAAGGTAAGGCATTTACCGAAACCGCAAACAAACACAATTTAGTAATTACTAGTTACTCACTGGTGCAAAGAGATATTAAATTATTACAAACCGTTAATTGGCAGATAATTGTTTTAGATGAAGCTCAAAATGTCAAAAATGCAGATGCCAAACAATCTCAAGCAGTACGACAATTAGAAACTACATTTCGCATTGCTTTAACAGGAACTCCTGTAGAAAATAGATTGCAGGAATTATGGTCTATTTTAGATTTTCTCAATCCTGGTTATTTAGGTAATAAACAGTTTTTCCAAAGACGGTTTGCCATGCCCATTGAAAAGTATGGTGATACTGCTTCTTTGATGCAATTACGTTCATTAGTACAACCTTTTATTTTGCGTCGGTTGAAAACTGATAAATCAATTATTCAAGACTTGCCAGAAAAGCAAGAAATGACTGTATTTTGCGGTTTAACTTCTGAACAAGGGCAACTATATCAACAGTTGGTAGATGAATCTTTAGTGGAAATTGAATCAGCGGAAGGTTTACAGCGCAGAGGAATGATTTTAGCTTTATTGGTTAAACTCAAACAAATTTGTAATCACCCTGCACAATATTTGAAAGAATCAAGTTTAGCAAAACATCATTCTGCTAAATTACAACGTCTAGAAGAAATGTTAGAGGAAGTTTTGGCAGAAGAAAACCGCGCTTTAATTTTTACCCAATTTGCTGAGTGGGGTAAATTGCTTAAACCCTATTTAGAAAAGCAGCTAGGTCGGGAAATTTTCTTTTTATATGGTAGCACCACTAAAAAGCAACGCGAAGAAATGATTGACCGTTTTCAAAATGATCCCCAGGGACCACCTATTATGATTCTTTCCTTAAAAGCTGGTGGTGTAGGTTTGAATTTAACCAGGGCAAATCATGTCTTTCACTTTGATAGATGGTGGAACCCTGCTGTAGAAAATCAAGCCACAGATAGAGTATTTAGAATTGGGCAAACCAAGAACGTACAAGTACATAAATTTGTGTGTACTGGAACTTTGGAAGAGAAAATTCATGAGATGATTGAAAGTAAAAAGCAATTAGCAGAACAGGTTGTTGGTGCTGGTGAAGAATGGTTAACTGAATTAGATACAGACCAACTGCGTAATTTACTATTACTTGACCGTAATGCGATAATTGATGAGGATGAAGAATAAAGAACAATAAAGTAGTGACAATTACTGTAAGACTGACAAAAGCTTTAAATTGTCTTTAAAAGAAAACAATCCAAATAATCCAACCTATTATGAAAATAGCACCAGTAATTAAAGCTTTTTTTCAATTTTCTTTAAAAATCACAGGTTTTGCTACATTTTAGATAGATACTATTGAGGTTGATTTATTAGGGAAAGATAAATATTCTAATGAACCACTGTGATATGTATAAACTCAAAATTATTTTTTACTAATAAACGTAAATCCTAACTTAGATAACAATATGACAGAAAACATAGATCATGACCGCTTATTTAAAGAATTAATATCAACCTTTTTCATAGAATTTATAGAATTATTTTTTCCTCAAGTTCTGGAATATATAGACCACGGATCAATTACATTCTTGGACAAAGAAATATTTACTGATGTCACCGCAGGAGACAAATATGAAACTGACCTAATAGCCAAAGTTAAATTTTTAGGTCAATCTTCTTATTTTGTGATTCATATTGAAGCTGAATCAGGTGCAAGACCTAAATTTAATCAAAGAATGTTTCGTTATTTTGCGAGATTAGATGAAAAATTGGACTTGCCAATATATCCGATAGTTATATTTTCCTACGACTCACCCAAAACTGTAGCCGTGAATAACTATCAAATCAACTTTCCTGATTTTGAAGTGCTAAAATTTAATTATCAAGTAGTGCAACTGAATCAACTGAACTGGCGAGATTTTTTAATTCGTTCAAATCCAGTTGCATCGGCTTTGATGTCAAAAATGAACATCACGCCAGAAGATAGGCCAAAAGTCAAAGCAGAATGTTTAAGGTTATTAGTTACCTTAAAATTAAATCCAGCCAAAATGCAATTGATATCAGGTTTTATTGACACATATTTGAGATTGAATAAAATAGAAGAAGAGAAATTTAAAACAGAAATAGGTGCATTAATAACAGAGGAAAAGGAGGAAATTATGCAAATTGTCACCAGTTGGATGGAAAAAGGGATTGAGACAGGAATTGAAACAGGAATTGAAAGAGAAAAAAATTTAATTCTCCGTCAAATCAATAAAAAATTTAGACAAATTGATATGGAATTAGAGACCAAGATTAGAAGTTTAAATATAGAAATTATTGAAGCTTTAGCAGAGGCGATTTTTGATTTAAATACTGTAGAAGATTTGCAAAATTGGTTAGAGGATGTTTGATATAGGAAGATTAAATGACATATAAAAAAGTTTAAGCAGAGTCGGCAATAACTCCCATAAGCCTTTTCTTATAGGCTAAAATCATTTTATTTATTGCCAGTATTTTGCTTGTATACCTTATCCCAATTTTTGCATTAATTATGACTAACGATACCCTGCAAGCAAGTAGAGAATGGTGGTCACAGCGGTGGCTAGATTTACTAGATTCCTATCGGTTTAAAAAGCGTCTGGAAAGGGCTAGAAATTATTCTAGACAAGGAAATGTTTTGAGTATTGATTTTAAAGGTGCAAAAGTTTTAGCGAGAGTACAAGGTAGTGAAGCAGAACCTTATAAAGTTTCTCTTTCCCTTGACGCTTTTAGTGATCAAGAGTGGGGTTATGTGATTGAAACCATGTCCCATAAGTCGATTTTTGCGGCTAAGTTACTAGCAGGAGAAATGCCACAAAATATCGAAGAAGTATTTACATCTAACGGACTTTCATTATTTCCTTTTACTCTTGGTGATGTTCACGGTAAATGCTCATGTCCTGATAAAGCAGTACCTTGTAAACATATTGGTGCTGTGTATTATCAATTAGGCGATCGCTTTAGTGAAGATCCATTTGTTTTATTTCAATTACGAGGACGCACCAGAGAACAAATTATTAGCGATTTACGCCATTTACGCAACACTAAAAATTTAGAAAAGGCTGATGAAAAACCTTTAACCAGGGAAATTACAGAAATTCAACAAACAGAACCTGAGCATCAATATTCATTAAAATTAGAGAATTTTTGGCAATATCATGAACCATTAGAATCGTCTTTAGTGGTAATTTCACCTAGTGTAAGTGAGACAGTATTAGAAGTTTTAGGGACAATTCCCTTAGCTAAAGATGAGGAAAATTTAGTCATTTCATCTGCGGGTGATGTCACCATGAATTATTTACAAACTGTTTACAAAGATGTGAGTCAAAAGGCTTTTTTAGCAGCCATGAATGTGGGGGGATGAATTATAGCACCAATCAGCAGCCAGTAGTAAAATGCTCTTGCTGTAAGGCTTTGTAACTAAATTTTGTACTTCATTTACTTGCAATACACTGTCATTGTATGTAAGTCTTCCGAATCCAGAACAGCCTGCGGCAAGGTTGCGCTTACAGAATCATTGACACTCGCCATGGTATCATGCTGTTTTACACTCAATTTTCTCCCAAACCCTAAATAGGAGCATATATGGAGCCAATCATTGCTATAGTTTTAGCACTTATAGGTTATGCCTTGGGATCGGCTAAACTGATTAATCAAGGTAATGAAGCCTTGGTTGAACGATTGGGTAAGTATCATCGGAAACTTAAACCTGGACTAAACTTTATAGTTCCCTTCATTGACCAAATTGTTATGGAGGATACAAGACGAGAGCAGGTTTTAGACATCAAACCTCAGAATGTAATCACTAAAGATAATATCTACCTGGAAGTTGATGCTGTTGTTTACTGGCGCATCACAGAGATTGAAAAAAGCTTTTATGCAATTGACGATCTGCAACAGGCACTCTCTAATTTAACTACAACTACGCTACGGGAAATTATTGCCCAGAACTCCTTAGAAGAGACTAATATGTCTAGAGCCAATATGGACAGGAGAATATTAGATCAGTTAAATCCAATTACAAGAGATTGGGGAGTTGAGATCATCCGGTTAGACATTCAGAGAATTACACCGCCAGAAAGTGTCAGGAAGTCAATGGAAGAAGAACGCGCTGCGGAAATTAAAAAACGAGCGTTGATTTCCGAAGCTGAAGGGGAGCGACAAGCGGCGATTAAAAAAGCTGAAGGAACTAGGACTTCGATGGAGATTATTTCTGAAGTCTTACGTTCCCATCCTGAAAGTAAGGATCTTTTGCGGTATCTTATTGCTCAAGATTATGTACAAGCCAGTCAAAAACTGGGAGAGAGCAACAACGCCAAAATTGTGTTTGTAGATCCAGCAAATTCTACAGATATGTTTCAAGAATTAATCGCTGAGTCAGTAAATAGAGAAGAAGATGTGAAAACTTCTGGTAATGGTAATGGTGCTAATTAATAGTTTATGGATCAGTTGTCAGTTGTCAGTGAAAGAAGGCAAAAGATAAAAGGCAAGAGTTCTGAATTTTGTTCGCGCAGCGTGCCTGAGGCTCTATTTTGAATTTATTTCTTCCCAGTCCCCAGTAAAGAGTCCCCATCTTTCCTGTCACCTATCTATAAATAGCATCAGCAACCAGGGAGACATCACGCATTTCGGTAACATCGTGAACGCGGAGGATATCAGCACCATTAAAAATTGCAGCACAACAAGCCGCTGCTGTTCCCCAAACTCTGGCTTTTGGATCTGGCTGGTTTAAAATTTTACCTATAAAACTTTTACGGGATGCTCCCACGAGTATGGGACAGTTAAGCACTTTTAATGTTTGCAACCGGCGAAAAATTTCTAAATTTTGCTCATAGTTTTTAGCAAAGCCAATACCAGGATCAATAATAATTTTCTCATGTTTAATACCCGCAGCAGTTGCAGCAGCTATTTGCTGGGATAAAAAACTATAAATATCACCCATCAAATCTTGATAATCTGTGTGTTGTTGCATAGTTTGGGGCGTTCCCCGGATGTGCATTAACATAATTGGCACATCCAAACCAGCCACAGTTAACAACATTTCTGAGTCATAAGTACCTCCAGAAATATCATTGACGATATCAGCACCAGCTTCTACAGCAGCCTTAGCTACATCGGCTCTAGTTGTATCTACAGAAATAGGGACGTAAATTTCTGGTCGGATTACTTGCAAAACCGACAGCACCCGGTCAAGTTCTTCTGTGAGGGTGATTTGCTCTGCTCCCGGTCTAGTGGATTGACCACCGATATCAATAATATCGGCACCAGCAGCTACCATTGCTTGCGCTTGAGCTAAGGCGGCTGAAGCTGTGTTAAATTTACCACCATCACTAAAGCTGTCAGGGGTGACATTTAAAATCCCCATCAAATAAGTGCGCTGTCCCCAGGTGAAACAGCGTTCTCGAATAATTAATTGGTTTGACATAAGTTACATCCCGCCTCGGAATGAATTCCGAGGCTAATAGCCAAAGTCCGTTAAAACGGACTAAATTGATTTGTTAAAAAGTTGTAAATGGCGTTTTACTGAAAATTAACAATCCTGGCAAAACTATCAGCTTCTAGACTAGCACCTCCAACGAGAGCGCCGTCAATTTCTGGTTGAGCCATGATTTCATCAATATTATTCGGCTTAACTGAACCGCCATATTGAATCGATACATTAGGATTAGTCAATTGAGAGCGAATTAAACCAATTACACGATTTGCTTCTGTGGCTTCACAGGTATCACCAGTACCAATCGCCCAAATTGGTTCATAAGCGATGACCAAATTATTTTGATCAACTTCCACTAAGTCTTTTTCTAACTGGGAGATAATCAGTTTTTCGGTTTCCCCTGCGTCTCGTTGTTGTTTGGTTTCACCAACACAGAGAATGGGGATTAGTCCATGCTTTTGGGCTGCTTTGAGGCGTAGGTTAACGGTTGCGTCTGTTTCGCCAAAATATTGCCGTCTTTCGCTATGACCAACGATGACATAACGCACACCAATTTCTGTGAGCATGGAAGCAGCAATTTCACCCGTGTAGGCTCCATTTTCTTCCCAATGGACGTTTTGTGCGCCCAGTTGGATAAGGCTACCGTGCAAATATTTGGACATGACGCTTAAGTCAGTGAAGGGAGGACACAATACTACCTCTCGTTCTGAGGGGGTTTCCTCCAGGTGGGGCAGAAATCCGCGTAAAAATTCTTCGGACTCTGACCGGGTTTTGAACATTTTCCAGTTACCGGCAATAACGATTTTTCGCACAGGTGATTTTGTCAAGATGCTAACGCTACTAGATCCATTTTTCAGTCTAGAACTTTTCTGGACTCAATCAGCATTTTGAACAGAAGTTTTACCGCTACTCGCATCCTCACCAGTGTCACAGGTTTAGCTGCTGCTTTTTCAGCATTTAGGAACTGTGATGGTCAAAAACTGGGAAAATTATTACCAGTAGTTATAAGCCGTGATATCTATGTTCAACGGGTCTATTTTTTCTGATATTCAAAACCATTGGGCAAAAGCATCTATTCTTGCTGCGGCTGGGCGAAATATCTTAAAAGGTTATCCAGACGGTACTTTTCGCCCTGATGCACCTGTGACTCGTGCTGAATTTGCGGCAATTATTTATACAGCTTTACCGAAACAGTCATCATCTCGTCCTGGCATTACTTTTATAGATGTACCAGCTAATCACTGGGCGGCTGAGGCGATCGCCTCAGCATATCAAACAAATTATCTGTCTGGGTATCCCAATCGTTCTTTCAAACCCAATCAACCAATCCCGCGTGTTCAAGCTTTAACGGCTTTGGTTTCAGGGTTAAATTATGGGGTGACAGTAGACCCGCTTAATACTTTGAAAAAATATTATCCTGATTTTGGGCAAATTCCCAGTTATGCGATGCGGGCGATCGCCGCCGCAACTGAAAAGGGTATAGTTGTTAACTACCCGGATATCCGACGCTTACGGCCTAATACAAACGCCACTAGAGGCGAAATAGCAGCTTTTATTTGTCGAGTTCTGGAAATTCCTAGTGTCCCTTACAACTACATTCCTGGTATAGAATTATTTATACTTCCTCCACAATTTGATGCAGCTGATCCTTTTGTAGAAGAATTGGCACGAGTACAAAAAAATAATAAATGGGGCTATATCGACAAAACTGGAAAATTTGTAATTCCCCCACAATTTGATGAAGCTGATTCTTTTTCACAAGGATTAGCATTAGTTAGAGACAATACAAAGTAAGGAGTCATAATGTTTGATAAATTGGCTAAGTAAGTGGGCGTTAAAAATTGTCGTTATGACAAGGGAACAGGGAACGGGGAACGGGGAAGAGGGTTTTGGTGAATTTACTTTTTGTTACATACTACTCTTCGAGAAGCCGCTACGCGTCTACGGTTTTTTCCCGCCGACTTACTTAATTATCAATCAAATAGTAAGTTTAGGCGTAATTTTAAAAAGCTGAATATTTACAATACAAAAAGTAAGTAAGTGGGCGTTAAAAAATATAATATAAACCTAACCCCCCAGCCCCCTTCCCTACTAGGGAAGGGGGAGTCAAAGCCTCTCCCCTGGTAGGGGAGAGGTTTGGAGAGAGGTTTTATATTTAATTGTGCCAAGTTACTTATTTACCTTTCAACTATTACTGAAATTTAATTCTCTGGCAAAAACTTTGTTACAATTCACAATCCAAAATCTAAGAAAATCTAAGATGGAATAATTTATGGATATTCGCGGCGTTTGGATCACAACAACAGATAGTAAAGTCCTTAATTCCAAGGACAACATTGCCGAGGCTATGAAGTTTCTAGCCGACACTGGATTTAACGTTGTATTTCCCGTTGTCTGGAATCAAGGCTTCACCAACTATCGCAGCGAAGTCATGCTGAAAAACTTTGGCGTGGAAATAAACCCGCGCGAGGAATTTAAAAAGAGAGATCCTTTAGCAGAATTAATTGCAGAAGCAAAAAAAGTTAATCTTGCGGTTATCCCTTGGTTTGAATATGGCTTTATGAGTTCTTATCAAAGAAATGGTGGACACATCATCGCCAAAAAACCTAAATGGGCAGCGATTGATTATGCTGGTAAAAACCTTAGTGTAAATGATTATTATTGGCTAAATGCTCTTGATAGCGAAGTACAGGAATTTTTATTAAGTTTGTTCTTAGAAGTCGTCAAAAAATATGAAGTTGTCGGCATTCAAGGTGATGATCATTTTCCCTGTTTTCCAATGGAAGGTGGTTACGACGAAAAAACTACTGCACGCTATCAGCAAGAGTTTAATCAACAACCACCAAAACCGCCAGAACGAGGAAATTCTAAAGATCCACAATGGCAAAATCCACAATGGAAACAATGGGTAAGGTGGCGGGCTGATATTCTTTCCAATTTTTTAAGCCGTGTCTACCGAGAAATAATTAAGGTAAATCCTGAATTAATTATTTCAATGGCACCGAGTATTTATCCTTGGGGTTATGAAAACTACCTGCAAGATTCTCAAACTTGGGTTGACCTGGGGTTAGTCGATTTAATTCATCCGCAATTATATCAACGCGAATTAGAACTTTATAAGAGAGATATAAATAGGCTGGTAGCTAATCAATTTAACAAGCAACAATTACCCCAATTAATTCCTGGTATTCTTTTAAAACAAAGTACATATCGAATTGATACAGAACATTTATATCAGGCAGTAAAATATAATCGTTCCGTTGGTATTCAAGGGGAAGTTTTCTGGTTCTATGAAGGTTTGCGAGAAAATAATAATGCTTTAGCTAATATTTTAAAATCTAGTATTTATTCTCAACCTCCTGGAAAATTTGACGCGAAAGAAATTAAAAATAATACCTTTACCCATCGGCGAATAAATAATGATTATTGTTACATAACTACATCAGAGGAAATTAGTCTCAAGGTAGCATTTGATTGGGTTGAGCCATTTTCTGAAGGTATGGCAGCCTTAAAAATGGGTTACAAATGGGGTTTCATTGATAAAACAGGTAAACTTATCAGTAGACTTCAGTTTGATACTGCTGCACCTTTTTCAGAAGGATTGGCTTTAGTAAGCATTAAGAATAAATATCGGTATATTGATAAAACAGGCCAATTTATTCCTGTTAAAACTGTTAAAGAATGGGATGATGGCTCATCCTTTTTCAAAGGTATCGTGTTTGATGATGGTGCATCCTTTTCTGAAGGTATGGCAGCTGTAAAAATAGCTGATAAATGGGGGTATATTGATCAAACAGGTAAAATTATTATTCCTGCTCGATTTGATGATGCTAAATCATTTTCTGAAGATATGGCGGCTGTAAAAATAGCAAATCAATGGGGGTATATTTCTAAAACAGGTGAGACTATAATTCTATCTCAATTCGATGATGCTACAAGTTTTTCTGAAGGTTTAGCCTTAGTTAAAGTCGGTAATAAATTAGGTTATATAGATAGAACTGGACAGTTTATTATCAATCCACAATTTGATGAAGCTGATATTTTCTCAGAAGGATTAGCACCTGCTAAACTAGGAAAAAAATGGGGATATATTAATCAGTATGCTGAATTTATAATTCCCCCAAATTTTGATTTTGCGAAACCTTTTTCTCAAAAAATGGCATTAGTTAATGTTGGTGGAGAATTGAAACAAGATCAGGAACAAGAGAAAGCCTATTTTACAGGTGGGAAATGGGGATATATTCGCAAACCTTAATAATTCTCAATCAGAATGTTGGCGGTCTGATTAGGAAAAGCTTTTCTACAATTACAACCTTCGTTTTTATTCATTAATGATACTCTATTAAGGAGGCAGGAGATAATCCCCATAAATAAATTTAGGGGATTTAATCACGAAACAAAATCTAAACCTTCCTCATCACCTGAAAAGCCGAAATATATGTAATTTCAATACTTCCCCCATAATGAGCATCAATCTTATCCCTTAAACCCGCAAATAAAGCATCCCTAATTGAAGCTTCTAACTTTAAATAAGGAGAAAGAGTACCCAAAAGCAACAAATAATTATCAACACTATAAGTTACTTCGCAAACCACATAATCAGAAACTAAATCTTTGAATTTACCTGAACTAATGGCTTTTTCTCCAAAAGATTTGACTATTGTTTCTTGAGTTCTGCTATCTTCATATCTGGCTGAAGATGGAGCATGAATTTGATAAACCTCATGCAGAGTTTGGTATACCTCATAATCAGGTTGAGGAGTCATGTTCCACAACAAAATCAAAGCCCCATCATCCTGTAAAGCATCAGCGACTTTTGTATAAGCAATTTCTGGATTCATCCAATGAAAAGAAGTTGCTGCTAAAACAGCATCAAATTTATTTGGTGTTAATTTCCATTCTTCAAAAGTTGTCTGTTCAATATCTACATTTGGATATGCTGCACAGTTGGATCTAGCAAACTGACAAGCTGCTTGACTTGGATCTAAACAAACCATTGAAAATCCCAATTGAGCAAAAGATACTGTTGCATTTCCTGGACCACATCCTAATTCCAGAATCTTACTTTCAGCAGTAAGTTGAGCAACTTCAACAGCACGGTCGATAACATATTGGGAATAACGCGGTCTTACTTTGTTATAAGCATCTGCTACGGGGGAATACCAATTTTTCCGCAGTTCTAAATCTTGGGGATATAAATTTTTGATGACTTGTAAATCTTTCATAAGTTTATAATACAATTATAACTATTTAGACTATTTGAAAGCTAAGTTTTTTTGTATTTTAGTGCAATTATTATACGTAGAATCACAAATAACATACTGATCTGATCCAATAATGCTTACACCTACCTGTGCTTTGACTCCATCTGAATTAAAATCAGCTATTGTTCTTAACCCGCTAATAGTCACGCCGGATACAACTGTGATGGAAGCGATCGCCCAAATGAGCGGTGTAAGAGCAGTTTGTTCAGTTTCCCAGACCACTGATAGCCAACTGGTTAACTTACTGATCGAGGCGCGTTCCAGTTGTGTCCTCGTTGTAGAAAATAATCAACCTGTAGGGATTTTTACAGAAAGGGATGTAGTACGACTCAGCGCCCAACAACAAAATTTAGACAAACTAGCTATCCGCGAGGTCATGGTTCATCCTGTCGTCACCTTGCGGGAGTCGGAATTTACTGATCTCTTTTTTGCGGTTAATCTGCTTCAACACCACCGCATTCGTCATTTACCAGTAGTTGATGAGCAAAATCAACTGGTGGGGCTGCTGACTCATGAAAGTTTGCGGCAAAAATCACGGACAGTAGACTTGTTGCGGTTGCGGCTTGTGAATGAAGTCATGACGAGAAACGTGATTTATGCTGCTCCTGATATTTCCGTATTAGCGATCGCTCGCTTAATGGCAGAAAATCGCGTTAGTTCTGTAATGATTGTGAAAAGACAGGGATCTTTAAAAATTCCCCTGGGTATTGTGACTGAGCGTGATCTAGTCCAATTTCAGGCTGTAAACCTAAACTTTGCAACCTATACAGCAGCAGATGTCATGAGTACACCTGTTTTCTGTGTCAATGCTGATGAATCTCTGTGGACTGTACAGCAGATGATGGAACAGCGATTTATTCAGCGTTTAGCAGTGACAGGGAAACAAGGAGAACTATTAGGTATAGTTACTCAAAGCAGTATTTTACAAGCTCTTAACCCGTTGGAATTATATAAATTAACAGAAGTATTAGAACAAAAAGTATTGCAATTAGAAGCCGAGAAAATAGAATTATTAGAAAATCGCACTATTGAATTAGAACAACAAGTAGAAAATCGCACAATTACACTCAGGAAAAAAGTAGAACAAGAACAGTTAATTACTAAAGTTGCTTCTCAAATTCGCTCATCTTTAGATTTACAAGATATTCTGGATACCACAGTTACAGAAATCAGAACGCTGTTAAAATGCGATCGCGTGATAATTTACCAATTCCGCCCCGACTTTTCTGGTAAAGTGATCGCCGAATCTGTAATTGCAGGTGGAATTTCTGTTCTCCATACCGAACCCCATGATCCTTGTATTACCCCAGAATACCTTGAACCTTACCGCCAAGGGGAGATTCGGGTAATTAATGACATCCACTTGGAAGCCTTGACTCAGTGCCATCAAGAAATGCTGATTGAGTTTGATGTTCGTGCCAAACTCATGGTTCCCATCATTGTCGAAGATCAAATTTGGGGATTGATGTTAACAAGTTACCGCGATACTCCCCACAATTGGGAATTTGAGGAAATCGAACTGGTACGGCAACTATCAATTCAATTATCAATTGCCATTCAACAAACAAACTCTTATCAACAGATACAAATTGAACTCAGGCAACGACAACAAGCCGAATTAGAACTTTATCAACTTAACCAACAACTAGAAGCTAGAGTAAAAGAACGTACCGAGGAACTGAGTAATATTTCCCAGCGATTAGAAATAGCAGTCAAATCTGCCGAAATTGGGATTTGGGATTGGGATCTACTCAATGATCACTTGATTTGGGATGATCGGATGTATGAACTCTATGGAGTCAAAGCCTCAGAATTTTCAGGTGCGGTGAAAGTATGGGAAAAGAGCTTACATCCCGATGATGCAGCAGATACCCGTGAATGGATATGGCAAGCAATTAGGGGTGAAAGAGACTTTGATCCTGAATTTAGAATAGTTTTACCAGATGGTAAAGTCCGCATCATTAAAGCTTACGCCATTGTCCAGCGCAATTCCCAAGGGGAAGCACAACGGATGATCGGGGTGAATATGGACATTACCGAACGCAAACAAGCAGAACAAAAAATTAATCAACAAGCACAAAGAGAACATTTACTGCGGGAGACTACCCAACGCATTCGTCAATCTTTGGATTTAGCTACTATATTTAATACTGCTGCTGAAGAAATTAGACAATTAATCAATGCTGATCGGGTAGGAATTTTTAAATTTGATCCTGACAGTAATTTTAACCATGGTGAATTTGTTTCCGAATCTGTAGTTACTGGTTTTAAATCTGCCCTAGAAAATAAAATTAATGATCATTGTTTTGGTGAACAATATGCAGCTTACTATCAACAAGGGAGAATGCAAGTAGTAGCTGATATTGAAAATGGTGGACTTTCAGAGTGTCATCGTTCTATTTTGGCACAGTTTCAAGTAAGAGCTAATTTAATCGTGCCATTATTACAAGGAAAAAAATTATGGGGTTTGTTGTGTATTCATCAATGTTCTGCACCCCGTCACTGGGAAACGTTTGAAATTGAACTTGTCCAACAAATAGCTGAACAATTAGCCATTGCTATTCAACAATCTAGTTTATATGAGCAAGTACAATCAGAACTAATCATCAGAAAGCAAGCCCAAAATGAGATTTTGCTACAACTACAACAGCAAAAAGTTATTCAAGAAATTACTCAGCAAATTCGCTCTAGTCTAGATGTAAATCAGATTCTTGCTACTGTCACCCAAAAAGTACAAGAATTAATGCAAGTCGAACGGGTAATTGTGTTCCGTCTATTTGCTGATGGTAAAAGTCAAATTGTCGAAGAAGTAGTTGCCGATGGTTACGTAGCTTTGAAAGATCGTCATTGGGATGATGAAACATGGTCGCCAGAAATATTAGAATGTTACTGGCAAGGAAAACCGCGCATTGTTCCTGATGTGATGAACGATATCTGGACAGATTGCCTAGTAGAATATTCCTTAGAAGGAAAGATAAAATCTAAAATTGTCGCTCCTATTTTGCAGGAACTAGGAGAAAATGAAATCGGCCGCTGGGTTAATCATCCTCATAATAAATTATGGGGGATTTTAGTTGTTCATGCTTGCAGTACAAAACGTATTTGGGAAGAAACAGAAGCTCAATTATTGCAACAAATAGCCAACCAATTAGCGATCGCTGTTCAACAAGCGGATCTATTTGAGCAATTACAAAAATCTCTAGCTCAAGAAAAAGAAATCAGCCAAATGCGATCGCGCTTCATTAGTATGGCATCCCATGAATTTCGCACACCTTTAGCCATTATTTCCTCATCTACAGGTATTTTACAAAAGTTTAATGATCGTCTCAGTGCAGAAAAAAAACAGGGACACCTAGAGACTATCCAAACAACCATCAAGCATATCGTTCAACTGCTGGATGATGTCCTCATGATTAACCGGGCTGAAGCGGAGAAGATGGAATTTAAACCAGAAGCATTAGATATAATTCCCTTCTGTGAATATCTGAAAAAGGAAATAGAAAGTACCAGCAGCCAGCATAAAATAAATTTTTATGTAAATACCAGTCAGCCAATATTAGATGATACTTTAATTGTAAAATTTGATCCAAAAATTATCCGCCAAATTCTCACAAATCTCCTCAGCAATGCTATTAAATATTCTCCTGAAAATAGTGTAATTAATTTTAGTTTGATCATAGAAAATTACCAACTAATATTTAAAATTAAAGATGCTGGTATTGGTATTCCTAAACAAGATCAAGTAAATTTATTTTCATCCTTTTATCGAGCTTCTAACGTGGGTAATATTTCTGGTACAGGTTTGGGCTTGGTAATAGTTAAAAGATGTGTTGATCTGCACAAAGGACAAATTACATTAGATAGCGAAGTAGGACAGGGAACAACATTTACAGTCATTATTCCTAATAATTCGTAGCACTAAAAAGCTTTTACCGCAAATCCTATTTCTTATTTATTAATTAAGTACCCATCCTAACTCTAAAATTTATTTTGCACGACTACTTAAAAATTCTTTCAATTCTTCTATTGGTAAAGGGTGACTGAAAAAATATCCCTGCACTATATCACAATTATTTCGCATTAACCAAGCTAACTCATTTTTTGTTTCTACTCCTTCAGCAATTATATTGAGATTGAGATTATCAGCCGTTTGAATGATACTTTTTACAAGTACCTGCTTATTTTTAAATTTGTCAATATTACTGATAAAATAACGATCTATTTTTAAATTATGAAAGGGAAATTCTTGCAGGTATTTAAATGATGAATAACCAGTGCCAAAATCATCAATTGATATTTTAATTCCCTGCTGGCTTAAATAGTTTAGTTTCTGCTTAACTGATTCAATATCTTGAATAAATACCGTTTCTGTTAGTTCTAACTCTAGTAATTCAGGTGCAATACCTGTTTCATTAATAATGTCAATAATTTTCTCACTGAAATTTTTATTTATCAACTGACAAGCTGATATATTGACAGCTATACTAAAATTATTTAATCCCTCAGCTTGCAATGTTTTAATCTGTGTACAAGCTGTTCTAATAATCCATTCTCCCAAGGTAATAATAAATCCAGATTCTTCGGCAATGGGAATAAATTCTGCTGGAGAGATCATACCATGTTCTGGATGCTGCCAACGTATTAATGCTTCTGCACAAACAACTTTTCCTGTTTGAACATTAACTTGAGGTTGATAATAAAGCTGAAATTCATTTCTCTCTAAAGCTTGACGTAAGTCTGTTTCTAAAATAACTTTTCTAAAAAAATTATCTAGTATTTCTTGACTATAGAAATGATATAATCTGGTATCTTCTGGTTGATAATGTTCCAGCACAAATTCAGCATAAGTTAGTAACTGACTTAATTGCAATCCATCATTGGGATAACAGGCAATTCCAATTCTCGCCTTCAAAAATACTTCTACCTTATTGAAAAATAAAGGTTGGGAGATATTATCTAAAGTTTGTTGAGCAATATCAGCAACAATTTTAATATCTTGAGTAGGTTTCAACAACATAACTAATTGCTCTGTTTTTAAATGCCCAACTAAGTCAATTAAATTATGGGTAGAATTCAAGTTTTTTAATCTCACAACTAAGGCTTTGATTAATAAATGCTTCAAACCAGTTCCAAAAAATAATTTATTACGGTATATTATATCTATATTTATAAGAAACAAGGGTAGGATTTGACCTTGATTATAAACTTGAAGACGGGTTTTATTGAATTGCTCTTCTAAAAAAAGTTTGTTAGGTAAACCTGTTAAGCTGTCATGACGAGCTAAATAGCTAAATTCAGTTTTCATGCGCTGAATTTGATTTATATATTGTTCAGTAACAGCTTGACGTTTTTTGAGTTGTGTCCTAATTGCTTGAAGAAGTTCAAAGGCTTCAAAAGGTTTAGTTAAGTAGTCATCAGCACCAAGTTCCATTGCTTGACGCAGATCACACCGTTCAGCTTTAGCTGTTAGAAATATAAAAGGAATAGTTGCAGTGGCTGGATCTTCACGTAATGTTTGAATTAGACTATAGCCGTCCAAAAGAGGCATCATCACATCACAAATAATCAGATCAGGCTGATACTGTTCAACCATCTGTAAGCCCAACCAGCCATTTTCTGCTGTTATAGTCGAGAATCCCTCAATTTGGAGAATTTGCTGAAGAATTTCCCGCATTATGGAATCATCTTCAATTATCAAAATCTTCTTCATTCGGTAAAGCTTAATTAGAGGTGATAATTTAGATTTTTATATCATAACAGTTCTAATAGTGATTAGACAGCAGCATTCTGGAGTTAGGAGTCATGATTCAGGAGTAAAAGCCGCTTGATCTTTAATAGCGCAGCGTGGCGTTAGCCATGTTTTGATTTTCAGTTTTACATGATTTACTTGCAATCTATTGTATTTGTTTGGGCAATAAAAAGAGCAGGAAACAAATAATAGGACAAAGTTTATGATCAGTAATTAGTAAGACATAATATTTAGTTAATTCTAGTATCTTGGTGATATGTAGGAATCCTAAATGATTCATGAACACTTCCTGTTAAGAGTTAAGAGTTAAGAGTTAAGAGTTCCCTAAGACTAAAAAACTCTGTACCTCACTAGCTTGGTAAATGCTATATAACAAGGCAGGAGGTGAAGGAGTGCAACTGCTGTTCGCGTAGCGTGCCGGAGGCATTACCCAGAGGTCAGGAGACAGGAGGGGAGAGGTTTTTAGACAACTTTACTTTTTGTTACATCCTTCTGTTTTTTCGCGCCTTTCTACTTAAATGTTTAAGATCAGAAAGAGGATGATTGAAAATACCCAATTTAATATGACATCTATATTGCCCCAACCTGATCACAGCGACTCAACTAACTGGGAAGAAGAACTAGATCACGCAATTTTCACCTTTGAAGATATTCAAGCGGAACTTAACTATACACAAGCAAAAACAGCACTGCGAAATTTAGTTAACAATCTTGACCTTACCTCCCAGGAAAAATCCGGCTTGGAAGCAGAAATTGCCGACTTAGAAACCATGCTGGGGAAACTAGAAAGTATGGTAGTGCAGATTGCTGCTTTTGGGATGGTGGGACGTGGCAAGTCTTCCCTACTCAATGCTTTGGTGGGTCAACCAGTGTTTGAAACAGGCCCCTTACATGGTGTTACCCGTGCAGAACAAAAGGTGAATTGGAGTATTAGTGAAGAAGCGATAGGTACTTTAAAAGTGACTTTACCTGCAACTGGTCAATCTCAGGTGGAATTAGTTGACACTCCGGGATTAGATGAAGTTGATGGGGAAACCCGCGCAGCATTAGCCGAACAGGTAGCAAAACAAGCTGATTTAATTTTGTTTGTGATTTCTGGTGATATGACCAAAATTGAACAAGGGGCGCTTTCGCAGTTGCGAGAAGTAGGTAAACCGATCATTTTGGTGTTTAACAAAGTTGACCAGTATCCAGAAACTGACCGGGTAGCAATTTACGAGAAAATCCGAGATGACAGAGTACGAGAGTTACTTTCACCTGAAGAAATTGTCATGTCTGCGGCTTCACCTTTGGTAAAAACTGCGGTGATTCGTGCTGATGGTAGTAGAGGTATACAGTTGCGTCAGGGTCAAGCGCAAGTGGATGAGCTAAAACTAAAAATTTTAGAAATTCTCCAACGTGAAGGTAAGGCTTTAGTGGCGCTAAACTCCATGCTTTATGCTGACACAGTTAATGAGCAAGTTGTCCAGCGCAAACTGATGATTCGGGAACAAAACGCCAATCAGTTGATTTGGAAAGCTGTGATGACCAAAGCTGTAGCGATCGCACTCAATCCCATTACTGTAGTCGATATACTCAGTAGTGTGGTCATTGATATTGCTTTGATTTTAGGTTTATCTCAACTCTATGGCATTCCCATGACAGAAAGCGGTGCTGTGCAGTTGCTACAAAAAATCGCCCTGAGTATGGGCGGTATCGGAGCTAGTGAACTGCTGGCAAACTTGGGTTTGAGTGGTCTAAAAACCTTACTTGGTATCTCTGCATCAGCCACAGCCGGAGTTGCCCTTGGTCCCTATTTATCTGTAGCCATAACTCAAGCGGGAGTAGCTGGGGTTTCTTCTTATGGGATTGGGCAAGTCACTAAGGCTTATTTAGCTAATGGGGCGACTTGGGGACCCGAAGGACCAAAAGCAGTAGTTAGCCAAATTTTGTCAACTCTAGACGAAACTTCAATTCTCAACCGCATCAAAGATGAATTGTTAACAAAGGTGAAAGTGAGAAAGATGAGTAATTAGTGATTTGACAATTTACCAATGTTTGCAGTTCTCTAGTGTGATTCGTTCTGTCGAAACGAATAGAAATATTCGGGGATGACAGGCAAGGGAAATATTCGGGAGAAATTCCGACAGAACCTTGACAACTCAATTT